>CAZBMU010000009.1:0-25655 GCA_964493175.1 uncultured Clostridium sp. | reverse complement strand
TCAATATCTACGGCTCCTCGGAATTGGAGGAATTGGAATAATAAGAATGAGTGGAGAAAATTGTTTTGATATATTAAACAAAATTTTTATTCCTAAAAATAATAAAAATATTAATGATATTAAAGGATATTCTATTAAATATGGAAGTATTGTAGAAAATGATACAATTATAGATGAAGTATTAGTATCTTATTTTAAAGCTCCAAAAAGCTATACAACAGAAAATATGTGTGAAATAAATTCGCATGTAGGTAATATTATAATAAAAAAAATATTAGAAATATGTTTAAAAAATGGAGCAGATTTAGCTGAACCTGGTGAATTTACTAAAAGAGCTTTTTTAAACGGCAGAATAGATTTATTGCAAGCTGAATCAGTAATAGATGTTATAAATGCAAAATCTGAAAGAGAAGCTAGAACAGGAATCAAACAATTGGAAGGCGAGTTATCTAAAAAAATTTCTGAGATTAAAAAAGAAATTATGGATGTAATGGTTAATTTAGAAGTTTCAATAGATTATCCAGAATATGATGTTGAGGAAGTTCAGAATACTGAAATTTGTGATATGTTAAATAGTATTGAAATAAAATTAAAAAAATTAGAAAAAAGTTTTGATAATGGCAAATTAATTAAAGAGGGAATAAAAACAGCAATAATAGGTAAGCCAAATGCAGGAAAATCTTCTCTTTTGAATGCAATATTAAAAGAAGAAAGGGCAATAGTTACAGAATATGAAGGTACTACAAGAGATACGATAGAAGAATTTGTTAATATTAATGGAATTCCATTAAAACTCATAGATACGGCCGGAATTAGAAATGCTAAAGATGAAATTGAAAAAATAGGAATAGAAAGATCAAAAGAAATAGCAAATTCTGCTGATTTAATAATAGCAATTTTTGATTCTTCAAAAGAATTAGATGAAAAAGATAATGAAATATTAGAACTTATAAAAAATAAGAAAACAATAATTATTTTAAATAAAATAGATTTAGAGCAGAAAATAAATGAAGAAAATAAACAATTAAAAAATATTACCTCTAATATTATAAAATTATCAGCTTTAAATAAAATAGGAATAGAAGATTTATTTAAAAAAATATCAGATTTATTTGAATTAAATGAAATAAATATAGATAATGAAATTGTAATTACAAATTTAAGACATAAAAATTTAATTTCAAAAGCAATAGAAAAAGTTTCTGAAGTAAGAAAAACAATTGATAACAAAATGCCTATAGATGTTGTGGCTATATTTTTAAAAGATATTTTAGAAGATTTAGGAACTATAACAGGAGAATATGTAACAGAAAATATTATTGATGAAATTTTTGCCAAGTTTTGTTTAGGAAAATAGAATAAAAAATTGCTGCGAAAATCAAAAATAAGAAGATTTAATATAAAAAATGATTAATTTTATAAGTGAACAATAAAAGTGTGTGAAATTAAATTCTGAGACTTTTTAAAATAATATATAAAAAATTTTAATTACTTACTGGTTGAACTAATCATATAAATGTATTTGTTATATTTCAAATTATGAAAAGTTAATCTAGATGAATTATATTAATTGTTGTTTGGACAAACTGCGTGTTCGTTTTATTTTAATATATATTTATTCTACAGCAAAATTGAGATATTTACATAATACAAAAACAAAAAAGTAACGGTATAGTAAATTTTGACAAAATTCGACAAACAAAATAAAAATATTGAAAATCAAACTAAATGGTTTAATAAGAACAAAAATAAAAATTAATCAATACATAAAAATTACCGTTTTAAATAACGTAAATCACTGTTCTTTGTTTCACATAGAAAGGAGAAATTATGAAAATAGAAGATGGAGAATACTATGCAGGAGAATATGATATAGCTGTTATAGGTGCAGGTCATGCAGGATGTGAAGCAGGTTTATCAGCTGCGAGACTTGGAATGAAAACATTAATTTTTTCTATTAGTTTAGAAGCAATTGCAAATATGCCATGTAACCCACATATAGGAGGTAGTTCTAAAGGACATTTAGTAAGAGAAATAGATGCCTTAGGTGGAGAAATGGGAAAAAATATAGATAAAACGATGATTCAAATAAAAATGTTAAATACATCTAAAGGACCAGCTGTACACTCTTTAAGGGCACAAGCAGACAGAAAGAAATATCAAGCTGAAATGAAACATACATTAGAAAAGCAGGAAAATTTAGAAGTTAAACAAGCAGAGATTGTTGATATTAAAGTTAAAAAAGGACAAGTTGTTGGAATTAAAACAGATGTAGGAGCTGTTTATGGTGTTAAAGCAATAATAATCGCAACAGGAACTTATTTAAAGGGAAAAATTTTTATTGGAGATTATTCAAAAGAAAGTGGACCAGATGGAGTAGCAGCTGCAAATAAATTATCAGATTGTTTAAAGAAATTAGGGATTGAATTAATTAGATTTAAAACAGGAACACCTGCAAGAATAAATAAGAGAAGTATAGATTTTAGCAAAATGGAAGTTCAAAAAGGGGATAAAGGAATAGAGAGTTTTTCTTTTGAAAACAAACCTAAAGAATTTGAGCAAGTTGATTGTTATTTAACATATACAAATAGTAAAACTCATGAAATAATAAAACAAAATTTACATAGATCTCCTTTATATGCAGGAATGATAGAAGGAACAGGGCCTAGATATTGTCCTTCAATAGAAGATAAAGTAGTAAGATTTAGTGATAAACCACGTCATCAAGCTTTTGTTGAACCAGTTGGTTTAGATACAGAGGAAATGTATATTCAAGGAATGAGTTCATCTTTGCCAGAAGATGTACAGATTGCTCTTTACCATACAATACCAGGACTTGAAAAAGCTGAATTTACAAGACCTGCTTATGCAATAGAATATGATTGTATAGATCCGTTAAATTTAAAATTATCTTTAGAATATAAAGGTATAAATGGATTATTTATGGCTGGTCAAATTAATGGGACATCTGGATATGAAGAGGCGGCATGTCAAGGGTTAATGGCAGGAATAAATGCAAGTAGAAAAATTCAAGGAAAAGAACCAATAATATTAGATAGAACACAAGGTTATATAGGAGTTTTAATTGATGATATTGTTACAAAAGGAACAAATGAACCATATAGAATGATGACATCTAGAGCAGAATATAGACTTTTGTTAAGACAAGATAATGCTGATTTAAGGCTTACTCCAATTGGTTATGAGGTTGGTTTAATATCTAAAGAAAGATTTAAAAAATTTGAACAAAAAAGAAATAATATTGAAAAAGAAATAAAAAGATTAAGAAAATTAACAGTAAAACCAACAAAAAAAGTAAATGAATTATTAAAAAAATATGAAACTACAGAACTTTCAACAGGTACAAAGATGTCAGAATTATTAAAAAGAACAGAATTAAATTATGAAAAATTAGAGAATATAGACGAACAAAGACCAGAACTTACAAAGCAAGAAAAAGATGAAGTTGAAATTCAGATAAAATATGAAGGATATATAAAGTTACAAGAAGAACAAGTAGAAAAATTTAAAAAGTTAGAATCTAAATTTTTATCAGAAGAATTAGATTATGAAAAAATAAAAGGAATTAGTTTAGAAGGAAGACAAAAATTAAATAAATTCAAACCACATTCAATAGGGCAAGCTTCAAGAATATCAGGTGTTTCACCAGCTGATATTTCTGTGTTACTGGTATATTTAAAACAAAGGAATGGAGAATAATATGGAAATAAAAGAATTTGGAGATAAAATAAAAAGTTATTTAAAAAAGATAAATATAAATTTAAATAATGAAAAAATATTACAATTTTATAATTATATGAATTTATTAATTGAATGGAATGAAAAAATGAATTTAACAGCAATAACAAACCCGGAAGAAATAATTTTAAAACATTTTGTTGATTCTCTAACAATTGAGAAATATATTTTGAATAATAAAAAAATTGTAGATATAGGAACAGGAGCTGGATTTCCAGGAATTCCTTTAAAAATTTATAGAGATGATTTAAAAATAACATTAGTAGATTCTTTAAATAAAAGAATTAATTTCCTAAATGAAGTTATAAATAATTTAAAATTAAAAGATATCGAGGCTATACATTTAAGAGCAGAAGAATTTGGTAAAAATAAAAAGTATAGAGAAAGTTTTGATATTGCAACTTCAAGAGCAGTAGCAAATTTAGCAACTCTATCAGAATATTTACTTCCTACAGTTAAATTAGAAGGAAAAGCAATTTGTATGAAAGGATCTAATATAGAAGAAGAATTAAAAATAGGAAAAACTGCAATTAAGATTCTTGGGGGAACAATAGAAAAAATAGAAACATTTTATTTGCCAAATAGTGATATTAAAAGAAATATAATTTGTATAAAAAAAGTTAACAAAACTCCTGAAAAATATCCAAGAAAAGATGGTATTCCGAGTAAAAATCCTATTTAAAGTGATAAAATATAAATAAAAAAGTCAATAAATTTAATGATTTTTATTGACTTTTTTTTTATATTTTTATATTATTATAATGTAAAAGAATAAAAACTAATAAATAAATATTAACTATAAAATGGAGGCAATAAAATTGGGAAAAATAATATCAATAGCAAATCAAAAAGGTGGAGTTGGAAAAACGACAACAACAGTAAATTTAGCAACAATACTAGCAAAAAAAGGTAAAAAAACACTTATAATTGACGCAGATCCTCAAGGCAATGCAACAAGCGGTCTAGGGGGAGAAAAAGAAACTGATGTTACAACTTATGACATATTAGTAAATGATGCGTCATTAGAAGATGCAATACAAGACACAATTATAAAAAAACTAAAAATTTGTCCTGCAAATATGAATTTAGCCGGAGCGGAAGTTGAACTTGTATCTATGATGTCAAGAGAACAAAGATTAAAAGAAAAATTAGATGAGATAAAAGATGAATTTGATTTTATTTTAATAGATTGTCCACCATCATTAGGGTTAATCACATTAAATTCATTTACGGCATCAGATAGTGTTTTAATTCCAGTACAATGCGAATATTTTGCATTAGAAGGACTTCGGCCAACTATTAAATACGGTTAATTTAGTAAAAAAACATTTAAATAAAAATATTGTAATAGAAGGTGCATTACTTACAATGTATGATATAAGAACAAATTTATCTAATCAAGTTGTAAAAGAAGTAAAAAAATATTTTGGAGAAAAAGTATATAAAACAGTAATACCAAGAAATGTAAGGTTAAGCGAAGCACCAAGTTACGGAATGCCAATTACTGAATATGACCCACGTTCAAAAGGAGCAAAAAGTTATATAAAATTTGCAAAAGAATTTTTAAAAATAAATGGTATGGTATAAAGGAGTGATTTTAAATGGCAAAAATGACAGGTTTAGGAAAAGGATTAGATGCATTATTTGGACCAGTAGTAGAAGAAGAACAGGTTCAAGAAAATGATACATTAAGAAATTTAAAAATAACAGAGGTTGAACCAAACAGAGATCAACCTAGAAAAAGATTTGATCAAGAAACATTAGAAGAATTAGCAGGTTCTATAAAAGAATATGGATTAATTCAACCAATAGTTGTAACAAAAAAAGAGGGATATTATAGTATTGTTGCAGGAGAAAGAAGATGGAGAGCATCAAAAATTGCAGGTTTAACGGAAATACCAGCAATAATTAGAGAAGATGATGAAAAAATAAATTCGGAAATTGCTCTAATAGAAAATATGCAAAGAGAAGATTTAAATCCTGTAGAAAAAGCGGTAGGAATAAAAACATTAATGCAAAATTATGGAATGAGCCAGGAAGAAATAGGAAAAAAACTAGGTAAAGGAAGAAGCACTATAGCAAACTGGATAAGAGTATTAAACTTAGAGCCTCGTGTTCTTGAAATGGCAAAAGAGGGAAAAATAACTGAAGGACATTGCAAAGCATTACTTGCAATAACAGATCCAGAAAAGCAGTATTTAGCAGCTGTACAAATGCTTGAAAGAGGACAATCCGTAAGACAAGTTGAAAAAAGGTCAAAAATTAAAACAACAAAGGAACAAGATAAAAGAAATCATATTTTATATAAAAGTATAGAAGATACATTTCAAGGCTTTTTTGGTTCAAAAGTTAAATTAGATGCAGGAAAAAGACGAGGAAAAATAATTATAGAATATACTTCAAATGATGATTTAGAAAGAATATTAGGTTTAATAAAATAATTTTACAATATAAAATACAAAAAATGCTATTGACAAATTTATAGAAAAATGCTAATATAAATATTGCCAATAGACATTTGTCTTTTATTTGGAGAGGTGGTCGAGTTGGTTTATGGCACCAGTCTTGAAAATTGGCGTGCGTTAATAGCGTACCGTGGGTTCGAATCCCACCCTCTCCGCCAATTAAAAGTTAGATATTTAAAATTCTAATATCTAACTTTTATTAATATAATATGTAGGTGTACCCAAGTGGTGAAGGGGGCAGTTTGCTAAACTGCTAGGTCGAGTAATCGGCGCGGAGGTTCGAACCCTCTCACCTACGCCAAAAAGATATAAAGCAAAAGTTTTATATCTTTTTTTATGAAATATAAAAG
Organism: uncultured Clostridium sp.; assembly: GCA_964493175.1. GTDB lineage: Bacteria > Bacillota > Clostridia > TANB77 > CAG-508 > CAG-269. The sequence goes on along the minus strand of CAZBMU010000009.1, from coordinate 19,081 downwards.
AAATATAGCATCAAGCTAATGACATATATTGAAAAAAATGTAAAAAAATGGTATAATTAATATAGTTAGGAGTAGAAAAATTTTCTTTATAATTATAAGGAGGAAGGTTATGTTTAGGATACTTGGACAGCTTTGTATTATGTTATTAACGCCGTTACTTCCGATTATTGTTATTGGAACAATTATTGCTTTAATTGCTGGAATAATTGCTGGAGATACGGCAGAAGAAAAAGCAATTAATGTAGTAAAAACATTACTTAGCTTAGGCTTATTATGTTTAAGTATTGTTTTTGGAAGTTCGATAATTTTGCTTATTACTATTATTATATCTATAGTATTAGCAAAAAAACTTTAAAGTCCTAACAAAAAGTCTTGCTTTTTATAGTGAGGCTTTTTTTAATATATGAAAATTTTGCAAAATCTTGCCAAAGAAAACGAAAATATGTTATAATTTAAATAAGAATGGAGTTTTCAACAAATATATAAGTTTATATTTGTTTAGGGGTGATGTATATGTATAAAAAAATTATTTCAATTTGCTTAATATTTTTATTGATACTATCTTTTAATTATATAGTTTATGGAAAAAATGGTTATTGGCAAGAACAATGGGAAGCATGGGGAGATGTTGATAATATAATAAATACAGGGTATGGAAATGCTGCAGGAAATCAAGATGAAGCAATAGAAAGTAATTTACTTAGCCAAGATGCAACAGAATTAAGTAAAATGGGTTCTGATGAAAGATTAGCTTATGCAAGTCTGCTAAATAAAGTTATAACAGATTATGGAGCTGCTTCTAATAAAAATACAACAACAATAAAAAATCAACAAAGTTTGTTTGATAAGGCTAGTGAAATGAAGGAAAAGTTATACAATTCAGGAAATAGTGATGAAAAATCAAAATGGGATGAAATAGAAGAAAATATAGGAGATGCGAAAAAAGCTGAAGAAGCAAGAGAAGAGGAACAAAAACTTCAAGATACTGGTGCAGTTGTTTCAGACGAAAAGGCTAAAGAAATAGCAGAAGCAAAAAAGAAAGCAACTGAAAATTCAAAAAAAGCTAAAAAAACAGGACCAACTATTTATACTCTTCCAAAAAACAACAATGAAAAAGATGCAAGTGAAAGTTTAGATGAAATTATAACAGATGGACAAGATTTTGTTAACGCAGGAAAACAAAACAAAATAGAAGCAAGTAAATTACAAAGTTTTTCTAATATAATATATAATATTTTATTATCAATAGGAGTTGTAGCGGCAGTTATAACAGGAGCAATTATTGGAATAAAATTAATGACTTCAGGAATAGAAGAAAAAGCAGAAGTTAAACAATTACTAGTACCATATTTGGTAGGATGTGTAGTAGTATTTGGAGGATTTGCAATTTGGAAAATAGCAGTAACAGTATTACAAGGAATAGCATAAGGGGGAATATAAATGAAAAATTTAAAAGTTTTTATATGTGTATTTTTATTAATTACTATAATAATAACAGCTTTGGTACCAGTAATAAGCTATGCTGATGATTTAGGACTTGGAAGTTTAGACCAATATAAAGGAAAAGGTGATAATTCTACAAAATTAAAAGAAAGAGCGGGAGTAATTTTAGGTGCTATACAGTTAATTGGAACAATAGTGTCTGTTGTAATGCTTGTAGTTATAGGAATAAAATATATGCTTGGAAGTGTAGAAGAAAAAGCAGAATATAAAGAAACGTTAAAACCATATATTATAGGAGCATTCTTATTATTTACAGGAACACTAGTGCCACAATTAATATATAATTTTTCTCAAAATTTATAAAAAAAAGAAAATTTATGTAATTTCTTGCAAAAAAAATCAAGTAATGTTATAATAAATTAAATAATTATGTTATTAAAATTCTCAAAATAAGAGATTCTAATAAAAAACATAGTAAAAGGAGGAGAAAAAATGAAAAGTAAAAAAGTATTAAAAATTGCAAGTGCTATTTTATTAATGATTATTTTAATATGTATTTCAATTAATTCATTTGCTGACGATGGTTTAGATTTCAATCCAAAAGACGTGGTGCCTAATGGAAATGTAAAAGGAAGTGAGCAAATTAAAACAGTAGGTAGCACTGTAGTTGGAATTCTTCAAACTGTTGGAATTGTATTATCTGTTGTAGTATTAATAGTACTAGGTATTAAATATATGATGGGTAGTGCAGAAGAAAAAGCAGAATACAAAAAATCTATGATGCCATATGTGATTGGTGCAGCATTAATATTTGCAGCATCAGCATTGGCCCAAGTAGTATTCAATTTCTTTACAGGAATAAATGTAACTTAATGTTAATAAGTACTTGTAAAAAAAGGTATATGTTTACCATATATCTTTTTTTTTATGGAAAAATACATATATATATATTACAAAAATATTACGATAATATTAAAATATTATTAAAAAATATTTTTTTTGCTATTTTTTGCTATAAATAGTTACAATTTATAATTTTTTTTGTTATAATATATATTAAGTAAAATCAAGTAAACAGAGGAGGAAAATAATTTGGGAACATATAACTTACCAAGAAATGTAAAAGGAGAAGGAAGAATATTATTTATATTTTCCACAAAGGCTCTAATATATGCAGCAATTGGTGCAGGAGTAGGTCTTATTTTCTATTTAATTTTTAGTATTTTAAAAATGAAATTAATAGGTTTAATTATTGTTCTAGCATTGGGACTATTAGGGTTTATAATAGGAACTTTTAAAATACCTGATGGAAATGCTTTCGAAATAACCAAAAAAGCAGGCGGAGAAAACATAGATGAAGTAATAAAAAGAGCAATAAAATTCAAAATGCAAAAAAACAAAATATATGTATATAAATATGAAACAAAAACAGAAGAAAAGGAGGAAAAGGGAAATGAGTAGTGATTCTATTTCACAAATACTAATGGTAGTACTTGGTATAATGATTTTTATTTTAATTGTTTTATCTATTACTTTTTTAATATTAAAAACAAAGGAAAAAAGAGTAGATAAAAAATCAAAAAAAGAAATAAAGAGCAAAGAACAAATTAAAGAAAAAAAGAAAACAGTAGACAATTCATATAGTAAACAATCCATTATGGATTTTATGGAATTTGAAAAAGTAGAAGACAGTATGATTGTTCAAAAAAATGGAAAAAGATTTTTAATGGCAGTAGAATGTCAAGGGGTAAATTATGATTTGATGTCAAGAGTAGAAAAAGTAGCAGTAGAAGAAGGGTTTCAACAATTTTTAAATACATTAAGACATCCAATACAAATATATATTCAAACAAGAACAATTAATTTAGAAGGTAGTATTAGTACATATAATGACAAAGTAAAAGTAATAGAAGACAAATATAATAGAATGTTGCAAAACTACAATGAAATGAAAGAATCAAGCGAATATTCTGAACAACAAGTACAAAAATTTTATTTTGAATTAACAAAACAAAGAAATTTATTAGAATACGGAAAAGATTTAGTAGCAAATACAGAGAAAATGAGTTTGAATAGAAGTGTACTAAACAAAAGATATTATGTAATAATACCATATTTTGTAGAAGATGATGAGAGTAAATATGATGCAGAAGAAATAAAAAATAGAGCTTTTTCAGAACTATATACAAAAGCACAATCTGTTATAAGAACATTATCTGCATGTTCAGTTATGGGTAAAATACTAAATTCAAAAGAGTTAGTAGAATTATTATATGTTGCATATAATAGAGATGAATCTGAAACATTTGGAATAGAAAAAGCTTTAAGAGCAGGATATGATAGTTTATATTCAGTTGCCCCTGATGTATATGAGAAAAAAGTTAGAGTATTAGATAATGTAATTCAAGAAAGAGCAGTTGATTTAGCAAATAATGCAATAAATAAAGTTAAATCAGAAAAACAAAAAGAAGCAGAAGAAAAAGTTGACAATATGGAAGAATTAGTAAGAAAAATGGCAGAGTTAGTTTTAGAAGAAAATATTCAATATGTTGGAGCAGATGTAGCAGAAAAAGCTATTCAAGAAATTGAAAATTCTAAAGAAGGAGGAGAAGAAAACAATGGGGATAATAAAGAAAAAGAAACAAGAGGAAGAAAGAGAACAACAACTAAATAGAATAGAACAACCAGGAGTATTAAAAGAAAAAACAATTAAAGAATTAATTGCACCTTCTGGAATTGATGCATCTAAAATAGACCATTTAGAGATAATTTCAAATATAACAAGATATGCAAGAAGTTTTTATATTTCTACTTTACCACGTATGTGTTCTTTTCCAGAATTATTTAGAGATTTATATTTTTTTGGAGATGTAAATACTTCTATATATATTACACCAATAGCAGAATCAAGATCACAAAATGAATTAAATAAAGTTATTAATGAACTAGAAACAGAAAGAATTGTTGCACAAGACAGAGGAAATATAAACAGAGAAAGTACATTAGCACAAAAAAGATATGAAGCAGAACAATTAAGAGATGAAATTGCAGCAGGATTCAATAAAATGTATGAAGCATCTGTTATTGCAACTTTATTTAGTTATAATATGGAAGATTTAGACAGATTAACAAAATTATTAGCTACAGAAATGTCAAAATCACTGGTGGGAGTTAAAAGTGCATGGGCTATTCAAGAGGATGCATTTAAATCTAATTTGCCATTAATGGAAGATAAAATAAAAAAAATACACTCATTTGATAGCAGGTCAATGGGAACAGTATTTCCTTTTACAACATCAGATGTTGGACATCCTTCTGGAGTACCACTAGGATTTAACAAACAAACAGGAACACCAATTTTATTTGATAATTTTCATTCTTCATTAACAAATTATAATATGGTTATATTTGCTAAATCTGGTGCAGGTAAATCTGTAACAATGAAAACATTAATTTCAAGATCATCAGTATTAATGGGAATAGAAAGTTTAGCACTAGATGCAGAAGGAGAGTATACAATAGTTGCAGAAAGTTTGGGAGGAATAAATGTTGTTTTAAGTCCAAATTCTAGTACAGTTATTAATCTATTTGATATAGAACCAGAAGTTGTAAAAGATGCAATAACAGGTAGAGAGAGAACTGTTTTAAATGTTGAAAACAAAGTAGAAGATGTTACACAAGCATTACTTACAATGGCAAGAGGTAGTACAAGAAGTAATGATGTAAATGAGTTAACAAAACAAGTTATTGCGGAAGCAGTTGCAGAAGAATATGCAAGTATAGGAATAACAAATAATCCAGAAAGTTTATATAAAACAGGAGGAACTCTTCAAACTGGAAAAAGATTATACAGAGAAAAGAAAGATATGCCAACTATTGGAAGCTGGTATAGAAGAATACAAAATAAAGCACAAGAAAATAAAATACAAGATTATCAATTCCAATATAGTTATTTACTTAAAGTTATGAGGCAATACATAAGAGAATATAATGGTCAAATGGCATATTTTGATGGACAATCAACATTTGAGTTATTAGATGGAGCACCATTTATAAACTTAGACATTTCTCAACTTGAAGAAAGGTTTGCAAGACCACTTGCACAACAAATTCTTCTATCTTGGATTTGGGAAAAATATGTTAAGAAAAATAGTGAAGATAGAACAAAAGCTAGTAAAAAGAGAGTTTTAGTTGATGAGGCTTGGATGTTATTACCATATCCAGAAGCTGTTGATTTCTTAAATACAATGGCTAGACGTGCAAGAAAAAGAAATGTTTCTCTTGCAATTGTATCACAAAGATTTCAAGATTTTTATGAAAAGCCAGAAGCTCAAGCAGTTTTAACTTCATCAGATACAAAACTATTTTTAGCACAAGATAAATCGGAAATAGAATATTTAAAACAAGTATTTAAATTAAGCGATGGAGAGGCAAGTTTCTTAATTACTTGTTTAAAAGGAGAAGGATTGTTAAAAGTAGGAGCAGATACTGCAATTCTACAAATTACACCAACAGCAAAAGAATTCGAGTTTGTAGAAACAAACTTAAATAATATAGTAAAAAGAAATTTAAAAGCAGGAAAAAACAATTAAGGGAGGAAAAAATGAATTCTTTTTTGAAAAAGGGTATAACTAAAAAAATAATAATATCTTTAATAATTTTATTATTATTTAATTTTTCAGTACCATTAAAAGCAGAAGCCTCTTGGGGGTTAGGAGGTTCACTATTAAAAGAAATAATGCAACTAGTTGCAGCTTTAGGTGATGTTGGTATGGGAGCTTTAAATAATATTATGCTTGGAGCTCCAGGTATTAGTTCAGCAATGCTTGATAAAGATGATGCAAACCTTGAACAAGGTAGTGGCTCATGGCTTAAAGATTATTCTGGAATTAGTTCAGATAATTTCATAACATTTACGGGAGAGCAAATTAATACAAGACTATTTGAATGGACTACTGCAATTGCAGGATATAGATATCAAATACCAAATATGTTATACTCACCAGAAAGCATATTTTCAAATCAAATAGCCGCATTAGATGTTAATTTTTTAACAACAGTAAATGAATATCAATCTATTATAAAATCTGGTGATAATGATAGAGCAGAAGAAAAAGCAAAACCAGCATCACAAGAATTAAGAGATACAATATCATCTTGGTATAAATCTTTTAGAAATATTGCAGTTGTTGGATTATTATCTGTATTAATATATTTAGGAATTAGAATATTAATTAGTGCAACAGCATCAGATAAAGCAAAATATAAAGAAACTTTAAAAGATTGGCTTGTAGCCTTATGTTTGGTTTTTGTAATTCATTTTATAATGGCAGGAATATTAATGATTACAGAACAAGTAACTAATTTTTTAAGTTCTTCTACAACAGGCTATTGGATTACAATGGATGAAAATGGAGATACTACAATAAATGAAAAAGGTAAAACTATAAAAAAGAGTGATGATGTTACATTTAGAACAAATTTAACTGGATTAATGAGGTTTAGATCGCAATCTACAGAATGGTCAGATGCAACAGCATATACAATTATATATTTTGCATTAGTTATATATACATTTATTTTTACAATTATGTATTTAAAGAGGTTTTTATATTTAGCATTTTTAACAATGATAGCACCGTTAGTTTCTTTAACATATCCTATTGATAGAGCAGGAGATGGAAAATCACAAGCTTTTGACATGTGGTTTAAAGAATATACGATGAATGTTATTATACAACCAGTACATTTACTTTTATATACTGTATTAGTAACATCTGCAAATTCGCTATCATCTAAAAATCCAATTTATTCATTAGTAGCAATAGGGTTCTTAATTCCAGCAGAGAAATTTATTAAGAAAATGTTTGGATTGGACAAAGCAACTTCTACAAGTGGATTTGGTTCATTTGCTGGAGGAGCTGTTGTTATGCAAGGACTTAATAAATTATCAGCTATGGGCAAATCTTCAGGAGGTAAAACATTAGGAAGTGGTTCTAGCTCAAATAGTGATGATGGAGATAATTCAAGAATTCATTTCCAAAACACAAATGAAGCTGGAAATTTAGATACATATAGAAATGATGGAAATGAAAATCCGCCACAAGTAGGAGGCGGTAATGTAGAAGATGTTGCAAGGCAAGAAGAAATGGCAAGATTAAGACAGAGTTTAGATTCTACACCAAATGTAGATTATAATGACCCATGGCTAAATCCAGATTCAGAATATAGTCAAAACTTAGCTAGATATCAACAATTAGAATTAGAACAAAGAGAGGCAGATGAAAGAAGAAGACAAGAGGAGGAAGAAAGAAGAGCGCAAGAAGAACAAGAAAGAATTGAAAGACAAAGAAACGCTAGACAGCCAATTTCAACAGGAAGAGCAGTTGGAAGAACTATTATTAGAGGAGCAAAAAGTGGAGTTAAAGGAGTTTTAACAAATAAAGCAAAAATTGCAAGAACACTTAATAGAGGAATAGGAACAGTAGCTGGTGCTACAATTGGTATAGCTGCTGGTGTTGCATCTGGAGATGCTAAAAAAGCTGCTTTATATGCAGCTGGAGGAGCAGTTGCAGGGAGTACAATTGGAAGAAATGGTACAAGCTCTGTAGTAAATGCAGCAGTTGGTACAGGGACAGCAGTATCACAAGCTGGTTCTAATATAAAAGAAGCATATGAAGAAGAAAAATATGGAAGAGAAGAAGCAAGACAAAGATCAGTAGCAGCTGGAAATAAAAGAGCAAGAAAAGCATTTATGAAGGATCCAAAAGAACAAACAAAATACAAAGATATGGCAGCACAATTAGGTTATAATGGAGATTTAAAAGACTTTATGAACACAGTAGCAGATTATAAAGAAGCAGATATAAATGATGATAAATTAATCAAAAATGCATTAAAAGTAGAGAAAAGCAATGGTGGAATTGGTGGAAGCAGACATGAACATATTGTTGATGCAGCTAAGTTTATGGCTAAAAATGATCTTGGAAAAAGCACCTTTGATGATGATAAGAAATTCAAAAGTTTTGAAAATCTAGTTGCTTCAACTGGCTTGTCAGAAAACCAACAAGAGCAAGTTAAACAAAATATTGCACAAATGGCAGACAGAAAAGATGTATATACGCAAAGAAAAAACAATAGAAGAGCACTAAGAGACGAAAACAATAATAATGGAAATAACAATGGAAATAACAATGGAAATAATAATGGACAAGGAGAATAAAAATGCATAAATTACTTCGATTATATAATCAAAATAGGTTATTAATATGGATATCAATATTAATAATTGTATTTGTAATAATTATAATAAATGTTTTTAATAAGATTTTAAAACAAAGTAAAGTTGAAAATCAAAATGATAATGAACAAGTCCAAGAACAATTAACTGCAAATACTTATGCACAAGAGAGCAGGTCAATTATTTCTGAGGAAAATGTAAAAAGTAAATATAGGGATTATTATGGTGAAGTAATAGATGAATTTTATACATTATGTATAAATCATAATCCTGAAGATGCATATGACCTACTTTCAGATGAAATGAAAATGCTAGAATATCCTACAGAAGAAATATTTGAAAAATTATATTATAATAGTAAATTTGAAGGTAACAAACAATTTTCATTTCAGTCTTGGATAACGGGAGATATAAATATATATATTGTAAAAATATTTGAAAACATGCTAGAGTCAGGTAAAAGCAGTAATACAGAAGCTATTGAAGATTATGTAACAATAGTACCTTATGGAGATAAATATAAACTAAATATAAATAGTTATGTTCAAACAATAGATATAAATAAAAGTAGTAATAATGACATTATAAATATAAAAGCAAAATCAGCTGATTTATATATGGATTATGCTATATATACTTTTGAGGTAAAGAACAATACAGATAATACAATTTTTCTAGATTCAAGGAAAACAAATGATACCATTTATTTAAGTAGTGGAGGAAGCAATAGATTTGTTGGTTTATTATATGAAAATAATGATGAAGAATTTAAATTAGAACCAAAACAATTTAAAACAATAAAAATAAAATTTAATATTTCATATAGACTAAATCAAGATTTAAAAAATATATATTTTAACAATATAATTAACAATAATGAGATTTCAAATATAATAATTAATTATAATGAATAAAAGAGGTAATAAAATTGGCTCCAATAAATCCAAATAATGATAATAATGAAAATAATAATGATAATTCAATGATAGAAGATATGGCAAAAAGGGTTAAAGATTCAACAAAAAAATCTGCTGGAAAAGCTGTAAAAATAGGTGCGTTAAAGTTTACAGCTTTTCTTAGCCCTTTTTTGATTACAGTTATAATTTTAATATTAACTTTTTTTATTGGTTCATCAATAATAAGTAATGTTGCTGAATTATTTGAAGCGAAAAACACACCTGAAAAAATATATGACATGTTAGAAATTGCAGCAGATGAAGATCTATCTAAGTTAGTTGAAGTAAAAGATGATGGAAAAGGTGGATATTATTTAGGATTTGTTGATGGCTTTGATAAAAAAATAGATAAAATAGTTGAAGAACTAGATAAAACACCAGGAGTTCATAATGTTACAAATGATAGAGAATTTTTAATTAAACTAATTGAAGCTGAATTAGTAACAAAGTTTCCAGATTTAGGAGGAACTGTACCAAAAAATACTGATGGTTTTCAAGGTGCTACTAAGCTTACAAGAATTACACCAAATAAAGCATTAGGAGAAATGAAAAATACTGGGACAGGCTCAACAACAGTAGTAGAAGAAGAGGAAGAAGAAGATTTACATGCAAGTAAATCTGAAGAAAAGAAAGTAAAAGAGTGGAAAAAGGGGGATAAATTAGTTGTATTAAATACAACTTATGTATATGAACAAACAGAATCTAAAATTAATCCAGGAAGTGATACAAAACATTGGGATAAAGTATTGGACAATACAGTATCAAACTATAAAAGAGTTTATAAAGATGAAGTAGTAACATATACTGGTACATATAAAGAAGGAGTAAATCCTTCTACAGATGAAGTAACTTTATATGCAGAAGTAGAGAGAAAGATAGAGGAAACAGATTCAAAAAAAGATGAAAAAGAAACCATATTTTTAAGGGTATTTTCGTTAGAAAAAAAAGAAAAAAATGAAGCATCTATTGATATACAAAATGATGGAACTAAAAAGATTGCAGGTAATATTATAAATGTTGCTGATAAAGAAACAGATTCTAAAGATGAAAAAACAGCTGGAAAAACAGGACAAACTTATACAATTGCAATAGCTGCAGGACATAATAGTACAGATAATTCAGGTGCTAGTAATTCTGCATTAGGACTTAAAGAAGAAGAGTTAACTGTTCAAGTTTCAGAAATGGTTGAAGATTTATTAAGTATCTATTCAAATATAAAAGTTGTTCAAACAGGAAGTACATCTTCTAATAGGAGTGGAATAAAAAAGAGTGATAGAACAAGACTTGCTAGAGAAGCAAAACCAGATTTGTGTATACAAGTGCATATTGATGCAGGTGGAGGCTCAGGAGTAAGTACGTTTTATAAAGTTGGAGACAATATATCTCAACAATTAGGAGAAATATTGGCAAATAGCATGTCAAAAGCAATGGGAATAAAAAATAGAGGTTGTATGGATGAAACTCATACTGGAGTTCAATCTCTTGGAATAATAGAAAGTTCAGCATCATCAGGCTTTCCATCAATAGTAACAGAAGGAGGATTTATTGATGGTAGCCCAGATCAAGAAATGTTTAAAAATGGAGAAGGTGTAAAAAAATATGCACAAGGTATAGTTGATGGAATACTAGAATATTTAAAAGTAGATCATCAAGGATATGGAGCAACAACATCTAGAGATGAAAGCTATACAGACGATATTGAATCTAAGGCAATTGTATTAAAATATGTAAGCAATGAAACCTTTGATTCATATGTAAATAATAATAATCAAGAAGCTATTAAGGTATTTACAATAAGAGAAGGGAAAGTAATTACTGCAACTTGGTCTTATAATGAAGGGCAAATTGATATAAAAGAAAATACAGAGATAGATTTACAGACAACTTTACAAAAATATACTGTGCCATATGAATACTTATTATATTTTTATATTAATAGTGGTGAAAAAGACTTTTCTATGGATTTAGCAGAAAAAATATTAAAGTCAAAGATAATTATGGCAGTTAAAGATAATATAACAACAACTTCAACAACAACAATACAAGAGCAGAAAAGAGTATCTGATGATCCTTCTCAAGATTATGATTGGACAGAAGTATCTAGAAATGGACCTACTATTACAGAATCTGTTAATACATCAACAGGCCTTATATATGCAAATACATGGTGTGTTAAAGTATATCAAGAAAATGAATATTATAAAAAAATATTAAAAATGAATCCAGGAGATGAGAAAATAATTACTGCGAAAGGAAGAGTAACCGAATCCTCAGGGGCATCAAATTCTGGTGAAAGTAGTTCTTCTTTTTCATGGACAGTTGAAACAGAAGAAGGTGGAACTATTACCTATAGTGGTATAATCTATAGTAGAACAAGAACAGAGACAAGAACAATATCTCATCAATATGGGTCAGAAGATTTGAAAACATCACCTCAAGAAGGAAAATTTGTTAAATTATATAAAAAACATGATATGGCACAAGTTGTAAATACATATAAATTGTTTATTATAATGGGTGATAGTAATGATGATGAAGGAGAAGATATTGTAGATCAAACTACAGATAAAGATAAAGAAGACAAAGATGCTAAAAAGAAACGTACTAATAGAACTGCAAATCTCGTTGATTTAACAAAATATTTGATTTATATGGCAACAGGAGAAAGTTATGATGGTGTTATCGAATATGATTTTAGTGAATTTATAGATGTTGATAATAATGATTTTAATATAATTGATGGTGATTTTGGAGATTGGGATGGAACAGGAAGTAATGAAGATTTTATAAAAGCTGTTGCACCATATGCTGTAATTGATATGGAACAACATCATGTATATGCATCAGTTACTATTACACAAGCCATTTGGGAAAGTGGATGGGGTCATGATGATATATGTATAAAATATAAAAACTTTTTTGGTATGAAAGCTTTTAATGGACAAGCTACTAATGAATATTGGACAGGTGATAAAGTTCTTTTAAATGCTTCTGAAGGTGGTCAAGCTTACTTTAGAGTATATGATAGTCTAAAAAATTCTGTATATGATCATGGTGTAAAACTATACAGTCAGGATTGTTATGTGAAAGCAGGAGTTAAAGATGCTTATGAACAAAAATTAGGGCCATTAGAACAATTAAAAAGATTACAAAATGGTGGATATTCAACATCATCTTCTTATGTAAGTAGTTTATGGGGAACTATACAAAAATACAATTTGACACAATATGATAATATGAGTTCAAGTGACTTTGTAAGCAATGGTTCGTCAAGCGAAGGAGAAAAAATAGTTGAAATAGCAAAATCTAAATTAGGATGTCCATATGTATGGGGAGCTACAGGGCCAGATTCGTTTGACTGTTCAGGTTTAGTATACTGGGTATATCAACAAGTAGGAATAACAGTGCCAAGAAGTACAAGTCAATATAGTCCATATATAGGAGGTAGCAAAGAGGTTTCATGGGATAAAGCTCAACCGGGAGATATATTACTTACAAATGGACACGCAGGACTATATATAGGAAATAACCAATATATTCATTCACCTCAACCAGGTGATGTTGTAAAAATAGCTAATAATGCTAAATCTGCTTTCCAGCATGTGTTTAGATTTTATACAGCTTCATCTACAACACAAGGAAATGCAAATAAAAGCGGATGGACAAAAAAAGGAGTAAGTGTACCACTATATCCACAAAGTAATCAATCATGGTCTGGAACAACATATGGAAATACAAACATTGCTAATGCTGGATGTGGAGCATGTGCTTTAGCAATGGCAGTTTCTGGGTTAACAAGTTCAAATGTTACTCCAGATCAAATAGCAAATGCAATTAAAAGTAATGGAATAACTCCCACATATGCTGGTGGAGGAGGAGTAGCATGTTCTTCATTTATAGCTAAAAAATATGGGCTTAGTTATCAACAAATAAGTGGAGGATGGAGTGCATTAAGTTCATCTGAAAGATCAGCAGTTGATAGAGCTTTAAAATCTGGAAAAGTTATTGTAACTAGTACAGGATGTACAAGTGAAGGACATTATATATTAATATATGGAACAGATGGAAATGGAGGATACTATGTAACAGATAGTGCTAAAAATGGAGGAGTTTTTGCAAGAGATACATTACATTCATATAGTAGAGTATTTGGTAGTATACATCAAGGATTATTTGTGCTTGGAAGAAAATAGGAGGAATTAATGAAGAATTCAAAAATTTTAATAATTATTATTTCTGTAATTATCATTATAGTTTTAATTATAATATCAATATTATTTCTAAAAAAAAGAAATAATGATAAAATATATAAAAAAGAGGTAGAAAGTGTAGAAGAAGCAAAAGAAAATTTTAATCAAAAGATGAGAGATATACAAGATTACACAGAATATTTTGAAGTGAAAAATCTGGTTGAATTATATAGTAATTATAAAAATTCAAATAGTGAGCGGATTAATAAAAATTTTGCCTTCTTTTGTAATTAATGAATTAAATATAAATGAAGAAAACATAGAAGATACTCTATTTTTTCCAGATGGGACGATTATAATTGATAAAATTTATGTTTCTTATCAAACCGCAAGTTTTGAACCATATATGAGAACAAATGATATAAAATTATACTATGTTAATTTAGACATATATAATACAGAAGAACTAAAAAAAATAGAAATGGATATGTTAATATTAGTAGATGATATAAATAATACTTTTTATATAATACCTAAAGAATATATAAAACTAAAAAATTTAACTATAGAAAAGGAAAAAAATATTTTACTATATGAAGAAGAACAAATAGAAAAAAATAATTATAATGAAATTAATAATTATGAGGTTTCAGATAATATAATTTGTATGGAATATTTTAATAAATATATATTATATGCTACCTACGATTTAGAAAAAGCATATAATATGCTAGATGAACAATATAAGCAAAAAGAATTTGGAAATATAGAAAACTTTAAAGAATTTGTTATAAACTCTAATATAGAATCTGCATTAGTTGAAAAAATAAATGTTTCAATTGATAGTAATGGAAATCGTCAATGTACTATAATAGATAAAAATAGAAATAATTATATTTTTACTGAAAATGAAGCACCTATGGATGTAACATTAAGATTTAATTAATAATAAATGGGAGTACTAAAATGAATGATAAGTCAAAAATTTTTAAAATACTAATAATTATATTTATAATTATAATTGTAAGCATTATTATAACGATAGTATTATTAAATAAAAATAACATTCCAGAAGAAGAGAAAGAATATGTATTTGATGAAAATGTTGAAACAGAAAAAGAACCAGAAGAAGATGAAAATGGATTTCAAATGCTTGATGATAGTAATGTATTTTTTACAATTATTGATATAATTAGTAAATATTATAACGCTGTTAATTATGATGGAAATTCAGAAATTTCTCAAGAAGAAAATATATTTGATATACAAAATGAAGAGCAAAGACAAGAAGTATTAAATGCATTATTAGATAAAGATTATATGAGTAGTAATGATATAAGCAAAATAGAAAAAATAGAATATGACTACAATATTATACCAATAGAGATAAAAACAAAATATGATGAAAATATAAATACTTATATAACTCATATATATATTGAAGATTATACACAAAAAAAATTAGAAGAAAAATATATTATTATTAGACAAGATACTGAAAATCAAACTTTTTCTATAGAACCTATTGATGATAATATTGATAATATAGATGAAGTAAGAGTTAGTGATAATAAAAATAAAATTATTCCAAATAATTATAATAATTACGAGATTAAAATGTTTTCTGTGGAAGCACTTATAAGAACATATATGAGTAATTTTAAAAATATGTGTATTAATTATCCTGAAATAGCATATAATAATTATTTAGATGATGAATATAAAGAAAAAAGATTTGGTAATATAAATGAATTAAAAAGATATATGGATAAAAACAAAGAAGAATGGGAGAATATTACAGCTTCTAAATATAAAGTAGAAAATGAAGATGATAAGGAAATATATATATGTTTAGATCAATATAATAATAGTTACCAAATAGAAGAATTAGCAACAATGCAATACAAAGTTAAATTTGATACTTATACAATTTTTACAGATAAATTTAAAAATACTTATAATGAATCTAACAATAGAAATAAATCTTTAATGAGTATAGATAAATGGGTAGAGATGTTAAATAGAAGAGATTATAAAACAGCTTATGAAAAATTAAATGAAACATTTAAAAATAATACATTTGGTTCAGAAGAAAAATTTGAACAATATATGAGAGAAAAATACCAATTACATTATAATGTTCAATTTGAGGATTTTTCAGAAGAGAATAATGTATATTCGGTTAAAGTAGTACTAAAAGATGTATTAGATGAAAATACGAAGCAAGAAATAAATGTTATAATTGTTTTAAAAGATAACTACGATTTTGAAATGTCATTTAACATACAACAAGAAGACGATTAAAGTTTTTACTTTAATCGTCTATTTTTTTATTTATTAAAAGTATTTATTATTCCATCAACAATTAATTTAATTAAAGAATTTTCATAATAAAGATTAATAAAAAACTTTTTAACAAAAGGAATTTGTATAATTAGAAAAATAATAAAAACAGTAATCATTAATGCAATTAAACTTCTTACATAATCTGAAAAAGTTTTCTTATATCTAATTTTATAACCTCTATTTTTTAAATCTTGAATATATGCATCATAATATGCTTTTTCTCTAGCACTTTGAAGTTCTTGTTCATATTCAATTTGCTTTTTATAGCTAGAAAATTCATTTTCCATTTGTTGTTTTTGAGTCATATTTTTATAATTATTAATTTCATTTTTTAAAGAATTATTTTCATTAATCAAATCTTCATTATTAAAGTTTTTCTCAGATTCAGAAAGAATAATATCATATTGTATTCTTTTTTCATCATCAGACAAAACTTCATAAGCTTCATTAATAAGCTTTAATTTTTCTTCATATAGTTTCTTTTTTTCTTCATCTTGTAAATCTGGATGATATTTTTTTGCTAAAGTTGTATAAGCTTTTTTAATAACTTCCTGGGAAGCATTTTTACTAACTTCTAATATATCATAATAATTTTTATCCATTTTTAACCTCTTCTTTAGCAAATTGTGAAAGATTTTCTTTTTCAATAGCCTTAATCTCATTTTGTTTAGCTTTTAAATTATCTTTAGCAACAGTCATTAAAAGCTTAATTCTATTAGTTTGATTAGATTCACTAGCACCTGGATCATAATCTACAGGAGAAATATTTGCTTCTGGAAATTTACTCCTAATTGTTTTAATAACACCTTTACCAACAACATGGTTTGGCAAGCAAGCAAAAGGTTGAACACAAATAATATTTGGTATTCCATTTTCAATATATTCTATCATTTCAGCTGTTAAAAACCAACCTTCACCAGTTTGATTTCCAATAGATAAAACATCTTTAACTTGAGATTCTAAATGCCAAATATCACAAGGTTGCATATAACCTTTTTTAGAATTTGCTAAAGCAATTTTAACGTCTTTTTCTAAAATATCAATTAATTTAATTGCAGTTTTCATTATTTTTGATGAAGTTTTATTTATATTAAGTAATCTATTAAAAGTTACTTTATGTGTACACATAAATTTAACAAATCCCATAAAGTCTGGAAGCACAACTTCTGCACCTTCTTTTTCTAGAACATTAGCTACAAAATTATTTCCAAAAGGATGATATTTTATTAAAACTTCGCCAACTACACCAACCTTAGGCTTTTCAATTGATGTATCTAATTCTATTTTTTCAAAATCATTAACTATATTATAAATACTTTGTTTAAATTCTGAATTAGAAGATTTTGAAACTAACTTTTTACATTTCTCCATCCAATTATCAAAAGTTTTTTGAGTTTCACCTTTATTTATTTCATAAGCTCTGTTTTTGGTAAGCATTTTTTGTAGCAAATCACCATATACACAAACTTTTAAAAGTCTTTCAGCCATAGGAATGGTAAGTTTAAATCCAGGCATTTTCTCCATTCCAACAATATTGAAAGAAATAACAGGTACTTGTGAAAATCCAGCATCTTTAAGAGCTTTACGTATAAATCCTATGTAATTTGTTGCTCTGCAACCACCACCAGTTTGACTCATAATAATTGCAGTTTTATTTACATCATATTTACCAGATTGAAGAGCCTCTACAAATTGACCAGTAGTTAGTATTGAAGGATAACAAGCATCATTATTAACATATTTTAAACCTGTTTCAACTGTTTTAGGTGTACATTCTCTTAAAAGTTCAATATTATATCCACTTGCTTTAACAGCAGATTCTAATAATTCAAAATGAATTGGTGCCATTTGTGGCATTAAGATTGTGTAATCTTTTTTCATATCTTTTGTAAAAATTACTCTATTTAAACCATAATTACCATTTGCTTTTTCCTCTTGTTCTTCCATTTCACGTTTTTTCATACTAGCAATTAATGAACGTATACGAATTCTAACAGCACCTAAATTGTTTACTTCATCAATTTTTATTAAAGTATACATTTTATCAAAACTAGATAATATTTCTTCAACTTGGTCAGTTGTAACTGCATCAACACCACAGCCAAATGAATTTAATTGTACTAATTCTAAACAGTCGTGCTTTCCAACAAAATCTGCCGCTGCATATAATCTTGCATGATATACCCATTGATCTACAACTCTGATAGGCCTTGTTGCTTCTGTTTTATCAGATACACTATCTTCTGTTAGAACAGCCATACCTAAAGAGGTTATTAAAGTATCTAAACCATGATTTATTTCAGGGTCTATATGGTATGGTCGACCAGCTAAAACAATACCTTTCATATTATTTTCTTCTAGATATTTAACAGTTTCAGTACCTTTATTTCTAATATCATTTTTACATTTTTGATATTCATCTTCAGCTTTCTCAGTAGCTTCAATTAATTCAGTTTTAGTGAAATTATATTCTTTAAATTCATCAAGTTCCATTATTCTTTTAACTAAATTTTTCTTGTCAAAAGGTAAAAATGGGTTAATAAATTTTATATCTGGTCTTTTTAAATTTTCAACATTATTTTTTAAAACTTCTGAATATGAAATAACAATAGGGCAATTATAATGATTATCTGCTTTTTCATATTCTTTTCTTGAATAAGGAATACAAGGGTAAAAAATAGTTGTAATTCCTTGTTCTATTAAACTTTCTATATGACCATGTGAAAGTTTTGCAGGATAGCAAACAGATTCAGATGGCATAGATTCCATACCTTTTTCATAAGTTTTTCTTGTACTTTTTTCAGATA
Source organism: uncultured Clostridium sp. (assembly GCA_964493175.1). Classification (GTDB taxonomy): domain Bacteria; phylum Bacillota; class Clostridia; order TANB77; family CAG-508; genus CAG-269. Next base: position 99 of record CAZBMU010000009.1, on the reverse strand, counting down.
TAATAACTCTAAAACCAAGGGACGTAAGGAATGTAAACCAAAATGGATAATCCTCATACATATTAAGAACCCTAGGGATTCCAATAGTTCCGACGTGTT
>CAZBMU010000008.1:0-25879 GCA_964493175.1 uncultured Clostridium sp. | reverse complement strand
TGTGCTACAATTTCTTCATTAAAAGGCCATAAATCTTCTAAAGAACCTCCTCCTCTTGCTAAAATAATAACATCTGCTAATTTATTTTTATTCATGTATGTAATTCCATCAGCTATCTTTTCTCCTGCACCTTCTCCTTGCACAGGAACGGGTAAAATCCTAATATATACATTAGGATTTCTTCTAGTTGATACATTTATAATATCTCTTATTACTGACCCTGTTTGAGAAGTAAGAACCCCTATTACTCTTGGCATCATTGGAATTGGTATTTTATGATTTTCATCAAATAACCCTTGCTTTTCTAACTTTTCTTTTAATATTTGATATTTAGTATATAAGTCACCTAATCCATCTTCTTCCATTGCTTTAACATAAATTTGATAAATTCCATCTCTTTCAAAAACAGATACAGTTCCAACAACTATAACTTTCATTCCATCTTTTGGCATAAAGCTTAATTTTTGAGCATAAGATTTAAAGCAAATGCATTTTATTAAAGAATTTTCATCTTTTAATGTAAAATACATATGTCCTGTATAATGATTTTTAAAATTAGATATTTCTCCTTTTATTAAAACGTTATTTAGATATTCATCTTCAGATATTTTATTTTTTATATAATTATTTAATTCTGAAACTGATATTGCAAATTCTGCATATTTCATAATTTTTTCACCTGTTTTTTATTTTTAAAAGGTCGCTTTTAATCACTGTTTACAATACTTGCTAAAATTCCATTTATAAAGTTTTTTGAAGATTCTTCTCCATATTTCTTTGCTAATTCTACTGCCTCATTTATTACTACTTTAAATGGTAAATCTTTGTATTTTATTTCATAAATTGCAAGTTTTAAAATTGATAAATCAATTTTGGATATCCTACTTATTTTCCAACTCTCTTTTAAATTTTCTTCAATATCATTTAAAATATCTTTTTTATTTTTCTCAATTCCATAAACAGCATCTTTTATATAGTCTATTGCATTTTTATCCGTTAACTCATTTGTTGCTATATATAAATTTATTGCTTCTTCTAATTGTTTTTGTCCTTCTTTTTTCTGTATTTCAAAACTATAAATAAGCTTAAAGGCTTGTTCTCTTATTTCTGACCTGTTCATTTTAGTTCCTTCCTATTTTATTATTACATTTTATCAATAAAGCTTTTAAGTTTTGTTTTTACATCATCTTTATTTTGTTGTACATAGTTTCCAATAAAAGCTCCTAAAACTACAACTACTATTGCTAATATTAAATCATGTAATCTTGTAATTAATATTAAAATTGAAATAATTATTCCTATTATTGCTCCTCTATATTGACTAACAAATTCTTTGAATCCATTCATTTTGTTTCACTTTCCTTTCAATCTTCTTTTTTTTCTGCTACTTTTTTTACTGTTATATTTACTTCTTTAACCTCTAAATCTGTTGCTGTTTTTATCTTCTCTTTTATTTTAGATTGTAAATTTGCAGATAGATCTTTTATTACAGCATTTGAATTTATTATTAAATTAACAAATACTTTTACATTATTTTCTTTGTCTAAATCTACTCTTGTTGTAACTTGTTCAGCACTTTCAAAGTTTAGAGCTACAGAATTAACTAAATTTTCAATTGTTTCTTTAGAAATTAAAAGTTTTCCATTTTCATTTTCTAATAGAACTCCTTGTTTAGCTCTTTCTTGATCTTTATCACTTGAATCGAAAAATATACATTTTATTGATAATAATATTACTATTATACTACAACCAAGTATTATTTTACTTGAAGTATCTCCTGATATAAATCTTTGAAATATATTTCCTGCAATTTCAATATCAATCCATCCAAAAATTAATAAACATGTTATTACTGCTAATATTAGCATAATATTAGAATATATAATTAGTGTAAGTTTTTCTAAAAATTTCATTTTATTTATTCTCCTTTTTATTCTTCATTTTCTGTTTTTTCTTCTTCAACCTTCGTTTGAGTAACATCTGTGTTAACACCTTGAACATGTACATTTACCTCTTCAACAATAAGACCTGTCATATTCTCAACTGCTTTTTTTACTCTGTTTTGAATTTCAAATGCAACGTCAGGTATTCTAGAACCATATTCTACAATAATATTTACATCTATTTTTGCTTCATTGTCAGATATTTCAACTTTAATTCCTTTTGCTAAATTTTTCTTTCCACTTAAAACTTCAGAAATACCTCCTGCAAAACCTCCTGCCATACCAGCTACACCTGACACTTCTGATACTGCAACACCTGCAATTACTGCTACAACATCATCTGATATTTTTATTCCTTCATTTTGTGTTTCTATTTCGTTGTTTATTTCAACTATTTCTTCATTCTTGTTATTTTCTTCATCCATATTAAAACCTCCTTTGGATAAAATTAAAAAAAGATATACTCATTTTTCTATATAAGTATATCAATTTTTTCCTATTTTTACAACTGTTTTTAGTAAATAATTTTATATCTTCCCTTTTTTTAGATTTATTTTTGGAATTCCTATATTATCTTTTCCTATTTTTAAAAACAAACCTAGTGTTTTAACCATAATTTCTCTACTTTTTGAATCTAAATTTTTATATGTATCAATCATTGTTAAAGAGTTTTTAAACCACTGTCCTTTTATGTCTGATAATGTTTCAGCTTGTGTTGCATTTAATATTTCAAATAAAATCTTAAAAAACTCTTCTCTTTGTTCTTTGCTAACTTCATTAAGCCAATTTGTTATTGTTTTGTCTATAAATTCACTTGAATCTGTTAATTCATCTTTTACAAATTTATCACCTAAGACTTGCCATGTATATAAATCATGTTGCATTATTCCCGTTTGTGTGCTTTTTAATATCGTTGTTTTTTCTTTATGATTTAAAAGTCTTCCAATTATTGATTCTTGAGGTATATATGTATTAACTCTACTTATTATTTTTTTATATTCTTCACTATTTACTACTTTATCTCCAAATCCTGGACCGTCATTATTATATACATTAATAATTCTTTTTTGAACACTTAGATTACAAAATGAAGAGGCATAAACTGCTAAATTACCACCTTTTGAATGTCCACCGACTCTTATTAAATTCTTATATTTTTTTGCAATATTTTCTAAATATTCTACACTATCTTCTTGGGCTGGAACTAAATCACTAAAACTCATGTTAAAATCTTCTTTCCAACCAACAATTGTATTATCAGTTCCTCTAAAAGAAACATATATTGTATTATCTGGCATAATAATTGATACTGCAGAAAATTGTTTTTCTTCTTTTACATCTATTTTGTTTATAAAATTTGTAAGTTTCATATTTCCAAATCTTTTGCTCTCAGCAAGCCTTGGAAATAAATCTTTATCTTCTTCTTGAAGAATTCTTCCTTTTTTCTTTAATTTTTTATATTTATTATATGATTCTTTTATGGTTATTTCTTCGTTATTATTTAAAATACCATCTAAAGGAAAATAAGATAGGCGTGATAATATCAAATTGTCTACCTCATTAAATTCTAAGACTGTTAGTTCTAAATCTCTCCAATCCAAATAATCAAATATATTTGCCATGTAAAACACCTCTTTTAAAGTAAATCTGTAAGCCGGGTTCTGTCTTTTAAAATAGTCATTTATCTAGGATAGCTATTGCTAACTACCTCAAGCCACTCAAGTTAAGAAGGCGCCGAGCAGGCTTAATCTTCTTATTTAGGTGTTGCTCCAGATGGGGTTTACATATGCCCACTTGTGTCACCACATGTGGCGGTGAGCTCTTACCTCGCCTTTTCACCCTTACTGTACCTTTGTACAGCGGTTATTTTCTGTTGCACTTTCCTTAAGGTCACCCTCACTAGACGTTATCTAGCATCTTTGCTCTATGGAGCCCGGACTTTCCTCTCGTAGTTCCTTTCGGATTTCTACCAGCGACTATTCAATTTACTCTTTTGTTATTATATCATATATTATTCATTTCTTCTAGTATATTTCTGTATTTTATTAAAAAAGCTGATTGATTTTTGTTGTTTGAGCTACTTTGTAATTCACCAAGCATAACATATATTTTACTTATATTCTGCTTAGAATTTTTTGAATCATTATTTGTTAATAATTTAGAATAAATATCTAAAGCTTGTTTTACATCATTAGATATATCTTGCCAATTTTGTATATCTATTTTTGAATATGCCCTTATAATGTTCGATTTTGATTCTATTGTTGTTTTATAAACTTCGTCATCAGTTATGTTTTTCACAAATTTTGGCATAAAATCATATATTTTCGAAAGCTGAGTTAAAGATTCTTCTTTTTTCTCATTTCTAACAATTTCAGTTAAATTATCGAATTCTTTATTAAATTGTAAAATATCATTTTGATTAATATTTAAGTTATATAAATCTAGAGTTATTTCAGGAATAGAAGAATATAAAATTTCTATTTTTCCTTTAATGTCATTCCAATTTATATCTCTAGATGTTGTAAGTATTCCATTCTGAATTAAATCATATTTTTCTTCAACTGAATCGCTATTAACACTTTCACTAGTTGTCGTATTTGAACTTGAATTTTGACTTTCTGAATTTTCATTGTTATTTTGTTTTCTTATTTCTGTAATTGAAATACTATAATTTCTTGAATCTATATTATTTAAATCATTTAATAAACTCACTAAATTTGTTTCAATATATTGTATTTCTGAAAAAGCTTTTTCTTTTGGATTCTGTTCATTACCTTTACTTATATTTCTGTAAATAACTATAGACATTGATGAAACTAATATTATTAAAAAAAAATATATAGTTTTTTTTAATTTTTTCAATTTATTCACCTCAATTTCTATTTTTTTCTAGTATTTACATTTTTGTTTTTGTTTATACTATTTAATAGGGTAATTTTACAGAAATAAATTAGGAGAGTACAATGTTTGCTTCTGTTCGTTTATATAGTGAAAAAAAAGGTGAATTAAATAAATTTTTAAGTATGTTCTATAATACTAATTTGGATATTTATGAAAATTTAAAATGGAAAAAAGAATATAATAATCCTATAGAATTAGCAGAAATTATTGGAGTTTTCTCAGATAATTCTGATAAATATACAATTAAAATGTGGATTTCTTTAGATAATGATATTTATATTGATATTACTGATAATAATGCTGATGATATCATTAAATATCTTTATGAAAGATTTCCATATTAAAATCCTAGAAATAAATATATTGCTAGGATTTTAATAAAAATTATTTTTCTTCTAAATCTATAGATTCTTGCCCTTCAATTTCTTCAGATTCTATTATTTCTGTTTCTTCTATTTCATCTTCATTTTCTTCTATAATAACTGGCTCTTCTGGTATTTCTTGCTTTTCTCCACAGTTTGGACAATAATTAACTTCTCTATCTAATTCTGAGTAACATTTTGGACATTGCTTTTTGTCTCTTAATCTTCTTGATTCCTTAAGTAGGTTTTCTATTTCTTCACTAATTTCATCAATTTTTGCACATTTTTCATTTATTTCATCTTCAACACCAGCTATTTCTTCATCACTAATATGTTTTTCATAAACCTTTTTTCCTATTTCTTCATATATGTCATTAATCTTAGATTTTAAATCTCCTATTTTAAATTTTATTTTTGTGTCTTTTGCTATTCTACCTGTTTTGTCTGCAGTTACTTTGTAAGCTTCTGAAGCTTTTTTCCCTAACTTATCAAAAAAATCCATTTTCATTACTTCCTTTCTTTTTTATTTTATATTTTTTGTAACTTATTGTTACAAATTTAAATACATTTTATTCACTTTTTTTATCTCTAGTCATTAAGTTTTTAACAGCTTCTTTTGGATCTAAATTATTATAAATTACATTATATACTGTTTCAATAACTGGAATATATACATTGTTTTTCTTTCCTAGTTCATAAGCTACATCTATATTATCTATACTTTCAATTACCATTCCAACTTCTTTTTTAGCTTCTTCTAATGTTTTTCCTTGCCCAATTAATATTCCTGCTCTTCTATTTCTACTATGATTACTTAGACATGTTACTATTAAATCTCCTAAACCACTAAGTCCATAAAATGTTTCGCGTTTACCACCTAGCTTTTCACCTATTCTAGAGATTTCACCTAACCCTCTTGTTACAAGTGCAGCAAAACTGTTATCTCCAAGTCCAATACCTGCTGCAACACCAGCGCAAAAAGCTATTATGTTTTTTAGCGCTCCACCAAGTTCAACACCTCTAACATCATGTGATGTGTATATTCTCATTCTTTCTGACATAAAAGTTGTTTGTACTAAATCTAATATTTCTTCATCTTCTGATGCAACTACTAATACTGTTGGTATTCCAATAGATACTTCCTCTGCGTGGCTTGGCCCAGATAAAACTCCAATTCTAACTTCTGGCATTTCTTCTTTTATAACTTGATCTAGTGTTTTTAATGAATCTTTTTCAAAACCTTTTGAACAAATTATAACTGGTTTGTTTCCAACATATTTTTTATATTTTCTAAATGTTTCTCTTGTAAATTTTGAAGGTGTAACATGTAATATAAAATCTACATCTTTAATAACTTCTTCAAAGTCATTTGAACAATATACATTGTCTGGTATTACAGCATCAGGTATAAATTTACACCTTTTTTCTTCATTTATAATTCTTTTTTCTTCCTCATCAAATGACCATAATTTTATATTATTTCCTTCATTTGCTAAATTTATTGTTAAGGCTGAACCCCAACTTCCACTTCCAATTATTGCTATGTTTTTCATTATTATACCTCACTTTTTATTTCTTAAAACTTAATTTATTTTCTGTTCCATTTGATATTCTTTTAATATTTTCCTTATGGTTATATAATACAATCAAAGCTAAAATTAAACTATACACAAAATATGTACTACCTTTTTTCGAATTAGATAAAACAGTATAACTATCATTAATAAATAATGTTAATACTGGAAATAATACTGCCGCAGCACAAGAGCCTAAAGAAACCATTCTTGTTAATGCCATTAAAAGCAAAGCAAAAACCAAACATATAAGACCTATTTTCCAATTACTCATAAGTAATACTCCTAAAGAAGTTGCGACACCTTTTCCACCTTTAAATCCAAAAAATACTGGAAAAGTATGTCCTATAACAACTGCTATTCCTGCAATTTGAACTAATAATTCTTTATCAATGCCATGAGATTCTCCCATTTTACCAAATATAATTGCAATGGAAATTGAAACTACTCCTTTTAAAATATCACATAATAAAGTAATAAGAGCTGCTCTTTTTCCAACTGAACGAAGCATATTTGTTGTACCTGCATTTCCACTTCCTTTTTCTCTAACATCAAATCCTGCTATTTTTTTACTAAATATAACTGAAAAATTTATACTTCCTATTAAATAAGCAATTACTGCCATTATTATATATGTAGCCATATTAATTCCTCCTTATTTATCTGTTTTTTCTCTAACTATAATTCTTACTGGAGTACCCTCTAAGCCGAATTCTTTTCTTATTTGATTTACTAAATATCTTTCATAAGAAAAATGAAATAAATCTTTATTATTCACAAATATAACAAAAGTTGGTGGCTTTGTTGATGCTTGTGTACCATATAATATTTTTAATCTTTTTCCTTTATCTGTTGGTGGCTGAACAATTGCTATTGCTTCATTTATAACTTGGTTTAATACTGATGTTGATACCCTCATTGCATTTTGTTCTGCAACATTATTAATCATTCCAAAAAGTTTATTAACTCTTTGACCAGTTTTAGCTGATATAAATACTATAGGTGCATAAGATAAATACTTTAATTTATCATATACTTCTTTTTTATATTTTTCAAGTGTTCCTGTTTCTTTTTCTATAACATCCCACTTATTTACTACTATTATAACACCTTTTCCAGCTTCGTGTGCTTCTCCTGCAATTTTTGTATCTTGGTCTGTTATACCTTCTTCTGCATCAACCATCATTAAACATACATCTGCTCTTTCAATTGCTAGTAAAGTTCTCATTATACTAAACTTTTCTATAGATTCTTTAACTTTGTTTTTTCTCCTAACTCCAGCTGTATCTATCAATGTATATTTTCCTTCTTCGTTTACGAAATCAACATCTATTGCATCTCTTGTTGTTCCAGCTATATCACTTACAATACTTCTATTTTCTCCTAAAATTTTATTAATTAAAGATGATTTACCAACATTTGGCTTTCCAATTATTGCAACTTTTATTTTTTCATCATTATCTTCATCTTCTGCTTTTTCAGGAAAACATTCATATATTTTATCTAATACATCACCAATTCCCAAAGCATTTGCTGCAGAAATTGGAAAAGGTTCTCCAATTCCTAAATTATAAAATTCATATATTTCCTCTTTATCTTTATTATAATTATCTGCTTTGTTACAAACTAAAACTATAGGTTTTCCGGATTTTTTAAGCATTAATGAAATTTCTCTATCTGCTGCTGTAACACCTTGTTTTATATCTGTTAAAAAAACAATAACATCAGCCATAGAAATTGCCAAATTAGCCTGTTCTCTCATCTGTGATAAAATAATATCTTCTGAATTTGGCTCTATTCCACCTGTATCTATCATAGTAAAATTTCTACCACGCCAATTTGTTTCTGCATATATTCTATCCCTTGTTACACCTGGTGTGTCTTCAACAATTGATATTCTCTTTCCAGCAAGATAATTAAAAAGTGTTGATTTTCCTACATTTGGTTTTCCAATTATTGCTACTATTGGTTTTGACATTGTTATTCTCCTTATTGTTTTATCACTTAATATTAAATCATAAATTTGTTTTTTTTGCAAGTAAGAAAAACTAATCAATTATTTGACATTTTATGTAAAATATAGTATATTTATTTTATAACTATATGTTATTTTCATTTAAGGAGGACTATGATTTGAGATTAATTAGAGAAGGATACAAGAGTTTTAAATTACCGTTAATTAAAGTAACATGTCACCAATGTACAGCTCTAATTGAACTTAATCGGTTGGATTTAAAAGATAATCGAATTAAGTTTGAATTATTAGACGAGGAAAAAAAGTCGATAAAAATATCTAAGTATAAGTTTTCGTGTCCATGGTGCGGATATGAAAATTTTCTTCCTGAAAATGAAGTTGAGAGGCAGTTATAGCCTCTCATTTTATAATTTTACAAATCCACCTATTACCTTATTTTCTGTATTATCTGGTAAAATTCTAGATCCACCAGCTAGGACTACTGTATCTCCTTTTTCTAAAAATCCTTGTCGTTTTAATATTTCCATCCCACCAGATATAGTATTTTCAATTGTTTTACCTTCTGTATATAATACAGGATTTACATTAAATGTTATTGCAAGTTGATAATAAGTTCTTAAATCATCTGTTATTGCAAATATTGGACATTTTGGACCTAAACCAGCTAATTTTCTAATTGAATCTCCTTTATGTGTATATGCAACAATCGCATCACATTTTATATGTTCTGCTGTAATACATGTTGTATATGCTATTGTTCCTTCTAAATCATCTGGGTCATGTTCTATTTTTTTGCTTTCAAATCTTTTCCAATATTTTAAAGAGTTTTCTATTGATATTGCTATATTATTCATTGTTTCCACACATTCTACTGGATATTTTCCCATTGCACATTCACCAGAAAGCATAACTGCTCCAGTAATATCATATACAGCATTTGCAACATCGCTTACTTCTGCTCTTGTAGGTCTTGGATTATCAGTCATTGATTCTAACATTTGTGTTGCAGTTATAACTGGTTTTCCTTCTGCATTACATCTTTTTATAAATATTTTTTGAACAACTGGTACTTGTTCTAATGGTATTTCAACTCCCATATCTCCACGAGCTATCATTATTCCATCTGATACAGCTAGTATTTCTTCAAAATTATCTACACCTTCTTGATTCTCTATTTTTGAAATAATTTTTACTTTTTCTCCACCATTTTCATTTAATAAATTTCTTATTTCCAATACATCTGATGCTTTTCTAACAAATGATGCTGCTATGAAGTCAAATCCTCTTTTTATTCCTTCTGTTATATCATCAATGTCTTTTTGTGTTAATGCAGGTAATTCTACTTTAATTCCTGGAACATTTACTGTTTTTCTACTTCCTAATTTTCCAGTATTAAGTGCCCTACAAATAATATCCTTACCATTTATTCCTGTTATTTCAAATTCTAATTCACCATCATCTACTAATAGTTTTGAACCTACATTAACATCATTATATAATTCTTTATAGCTTACAGAAGTTCTTTCATTATTTCCAGTTATTTCTTCATTTACAAAAGTAAATGTTTGGCCTTCTTCAATTGTAACTTTTTCATTTCCAGTTTCTAGTACTCCTGTTCTAATTTCAGGTCCTTTTGTATCTAAAAGTAGAGCAACTGGTTTATTCAACTTTTCTCTGACTCTTTTTATCATTTCAATTTTTTCACCATTTTCTTCATATCCTCCATGTGAAAAGTTGATTCTTGCTACATTTAAGCCTGCTTCTACTAGTTTTGTAAACATTTCTTCACTTTCACTTGCTGGTCCAATTGTTCCAACTATTTTTGTTTTTCTAATATTTGTTTTCATTTTATTTCTCCTCTCCTAAATAATGTCTAATTAAAATATTTCTATTAAAGCATGTAAAACCTCTCCATTTTGACTTTCAATTACTACAATATGTTTATCATTTTGTTTTACATATTTACATTTTAGGATATCTCCTAGCTTAATTTCTTTTTTATATATTATTCTTATATTATTATATGGTCTATTATTATATATTTCTTCAGGTAAAGCTTCATAAGCTAAATCTAAATAATTTAAATTATGCATATGCTGATTTATATCTATGTCTTTTCTTGTAACCTTATAATTGTATTCAGACTCAAATATTTCTGGTATTTCTATCTTGTCCATTTTCTTTGTAGAAAATACATTTTTTTCTTCTGGTTTATATCTATTTATAATATCATCTGTAATTCTTGATAATTTACCTGTTTCAATATTCATTAATGCCCATTTTGATGTTGCAATAATACATAATTCTCCCTTTTCATTAAACACTTCAAAATCACGATATGTAAAAAATTTACTCATATCTTTTCCCCAAGTATTTAATGTTAAGGTTTGTCCATATTTTGGCCTATCTATTACTTTTAATTGCCAATCTAATAAAATCCATGATAATTTTGTTGTTTTTATATCTAATACACCATATCCAACTAAATCAGAATGATATGTTCCAGCATTTTCAAGTATTTCAAGTATTGCTTTGTTTTTTATTTTATCATTTTTTCCAATATCTTTTACTCCCATTTTAACTTTTTCTGTAAAAATCATTTTTTTCCTTCTTTCTGCTTTTAATATCCTGGTTTTTTCAACAATTTAAACATGTTTTTCTTATATTCTTCTACTCCAGGTTGATTGAATGGATTTACCTCTAATATACAACCAGATACTGCACATGCTTTTTCAAAGAAATATATTAATTGTCCTATATTTACTTCATCTAACTTGTTTATTTTTATCATTATATTTGGAACATCACCTGAAACATGTGCTTTAATTGTTCCTTCCATTGCTTTTTTGTTTACATAGTCTAAGCCCTTTCCAGCTAAATAGTTTAATCCATCTAAATTATCTTCATCTAAATGAATTATTATGTCTGTATTTGAATTTTCTACACAAATTACAGTTTCAAACAAATTTCTTTTTCCTTCTTGAATATATTGTCCCATAGAATGTAAATCTGTTGTATTATCAACACCTGCTGGAAATATCCCTTTTTGGTCTTTTCCTTCACTTTCACCAAAAAGTTGCTTCCACCATTCTGTAAAATAATGCATTTTTGGTTCATAATTAACTAAAATTTCATTAGTTTTATATAATTTGTACAAAATATTTCTTGCTACTGCATATTGATAGCATTCATTATATTTTAAATTTTCATCATCATATCTTTCTTGTGCTATTCTTGCACCTTCCATTAATTTATCAATATCTATTCCTGCTGTTGCAATTGGAAGTAATCCAACTGCTGTTAAAACTGAATATCTTCCTCCAACATTGTCAGGTACAACAAATTGTTCATACCCTTCATTTTCAGCTAGTGTTTTTAAAGCTCCTCTTTCTTTATCTGTTGTTGCATAAATTCTACTTCTTGCTTCATCTATTCCATATTTATTTTCTAAAATTTCTCTAAAAATTCTAAATGCAATTGCAGGTTCTGTTGTAGTTCCTGATTTTGATATAACATTTATAGAAAAATCTTTATTGCCTATAAACTCAATTAATTCATTTATATAATTTGGGCTTAAATTATTTCCTACATATAATATTCTAGGATATTTTCTTTGTCTATTTGGCAACATATTATAAAAAGAACTTGTTAGTGATTCTATAACAGCTCTTGCTCCTAAATATGAACCTCCAATTCCTATAACTATCAAGACATCAGATTCTTTTCTTATTTTTCTTGCAGCTTTTTTTATTCTCTTAAATTCTGCTTTATCATAATTTGTTGGAAGTTCTATCCAACCTACAAAATCATTTACATCATTTGCTCTTCCATGTAAAGATTTGTGAATTATTTCTACCTTGTCTTTATATTCCATAATTGTTTTTTTAGTTATTCCACTTTCTTTTAACTCTAAGCTAATATCTGACATTAAATCACCTCTTTTATTTGTTTTTTTATGACATAATTATATAAAACTTTTTGTTATAATTCAAGTAGTTATTAAATTTTATATTTAGTTTTAAATTAACTTGCAACTCCCCACATATATGTATAATATTTATACCAGCTGTTCATTACGTTCAAATAGAGATTGTAAATTATTAGAATATGCCTCTTTTATGCTCAAAATGTATTAGATTATTTTGCATGAAATTACGAATGCGACTGGAAAAGCTTTAGAAGTTGTTATATTAGAAAATGAGGGATGTTCACGGTACTTGAGGTACGAAAGGGTCTGAGTGAAAGAGGCTTGTTTTCTAATATAACAACTTCTTAGTGTATGAAGGGAGCCGAGTAATGAAATAAAAAATAATATAATACATTTTGCCCTGAACATCCTTAATTCTAATAATCAACAATTTCTACTTTTCACTCCAATCAAATATATGTATAAAAATTATACATATATGTGGGGAGTAGCAAGTTAATTTAAAACTTCATCAAAAATTTTAGCTAAATATTTCATACTAGTTAAGCACTGGTCTAAAGTATTTCCTGTAGCACCAACTTCCATTATACACGCATATTTTCCGGTATGTTGATTATATCTTGATTTTGTAAGCATTATAGGCTTAAACAAACCTGGATATAATTCTTCTGCCTTTTCCTGAATTTTGACTGCAAATTTTAAATTTAAATTCCAATTTGGATGCCATAAACCTCCTTCATTTGTACCTATTACAAACATTATTTGAGCAGCTTCATCTGAATCTCCTATTTTTACTGTTGGAGCATAATCACTTCTTGAACCAATAGCATCTCTGTGTAAATCTATTATAATATCTGACTTGTTTGTTTTTAATATATTTTCAACTGTTTCTAAAGAACGAGTATAGGACCCATTGTATGATGGGTAATCATGATAATTTGTATTATGAATTACTCCTAGATTATATTTTTTCAAATTATTCTCTAACTCTGTTCCAACTCTTGCAACAGAAAAATTTAAATCTGTTGTTCTAAACGTTCCAGTTTGTGTATATTGATATTTTTCACTTGGTGTATAGCTTTCACATGTATGTGTATGGAATACAATAATATTTTTATTTTCTATTTTTATATCTGGCTTTAACATTTCTTCTGTTAATTTGTAGCTTGTTTCATTTTTTATTTTTACATTTTCATAAGCAGTATTACTACTATCTTTTATTGGATTATTTGTTATAATTTTAGTTTGCAAACCTGTTTTTGCCAGTTCTACTTCTATATTTGCTTGTTCTTCATTTTTAATTTCATTATTTTCTTTAATTTCTTTTTTCGAATTTAATTCAATTTCTTCCATTCCTTTTATAGAACTAATTTGTGTTTTCAACATTATTTGTAAAATATTTTTCTCTTTTGGATCGTCTTCATTTACTAAGGTTTTATATTCTTTATTTATATCTGCCATAACAGGCATAGTTTGTTCTAGGCACTGTAAAAAACTATTTTGAGATATTTTTTCTAAAATATTTATTTCTTGTATCTCTTTATTTTTATAATTATTTCCTATTAAATAAATAATTAAAATAGTTAAAATCGTTCCTATTATGATTCTAACTATATCTTTCATCTTCAAAATTGTAATATTAAACATATTTTTCCCCTTTGAACTTACTATAATTATCTATATTCAGGACAAGGTTAAAATATGCATAAAAAAAGACTGGTTTTAATACCAGCTTTTATTTGTTTTCTATACTTTTCTCCAAAACCAATCTAGGCTATCGTCTATACTCTTCTTTCCAGTAACTTTTGCTTCTATGTCATCAACCCATAAATATGAGAAGAAAGAAATTAATACAAATATAAAATCAATTACTATACACCTTGATAGTGTTGATAACATATATCTATATTCTTCAGATAATGTTGCTGTTTGCGCTACATGCATTACCAAACATATTAAATATCCAAATAGTAAAATTGCTCCAATATAACTTTTTTTAACTTCTTGTGATAAAAAGATTAGTAAAACAGTTACAGCAAGCATTAATAGTAGTGTTAATGGATTTGATATATCAAATATAAACATAATTTTCCCCCATTTCTCTTTAGTTTCTATTAATATAATAACACTAATTAAATTAATAATCAATATTTTAATATTACATTTTTATTACAATTTTATTACAAGGTTTATTTGAGCTTGTTTTCAATAAGTTCAGCCATTTCTTTAGCTTTTTTTGTAATATATTCTTGGTCTTCTCCTTCAATCATAACTCTAACTAATGGCTCTGTACCTGAAGGTCTGATAAGAACTCTACCGTTACCCGCAAATTCTTTTTCTAGTTTTTCAATTGCATCTTTTATTTCTTTATCATTTTCATAATTGTATTTTTTATTAGAATCCACTTGTGCATTTATCAATACTTGAGGATACATTTTTACAATATTACCTAATTCTGATGTTTTTTTATTTTCTTCTAATATTGATTTTATAAGCATTAATGATGTTAAAATACCATCACCTGTTGGGTTATAATCTAATAAAATCACATGTCCAGATTGTTCTCCTCCTAAGTTAAAACCTTCTTTAAGCATTTCTTCTAAAACATATCTATCTCCAACTTTTGTTTGTAATAATTCTAAGCCGTTATCTCTTGCAAATTTATTTAAACCTAAATTACTCATAACTGTTGCAACTATTGTATCTTTATTAAGATTACCTTTTTTTCTTAAATTCTGTGAAACAATTGCAAGTATTTTATCTCCATCAATTTCATTACCCTTTTCATCAACGGCTAAACATCTGTCTCCATCACCATCATATGCAATTCCTAAACTTAATTTATTGTCTACAACAAATTTTTTTAATCCTTCTAAATGAGTTGAACCACAATTATCATTTATATTTATTCCATTTGGATTATTATTTATTATTTTATAATTTATTCCTAATATTTTAAAAACTTTTTCTGCAACTGAATATGTGGCACCATTTGCTGTATCTATACCAACAATAAAGTCATCTTTATTAACTTTTGAAATATCATCATCAAAAATTTTTCTAAAAAAATACACATATTCATCAATCAAATCTAGCGCATATTCAGAAATACCAATTTTATCTCCAACAGCTGTTAAATCATCTAATTTGCCAGAATCCATAACCTCTTCTATTTCTTCTTCTAATGAATCTGGAATTTTCATACCTTTATTACTAAAAAATTTAATTCCATTAAATTCATAAGTATTATGAGATGCAGAAATAACAACACTTGCATCTGCATTTAATTTTCTTGTTAAATATGCAACTGCAGGTGTAGGAATAACTCCTAATAGTTTCACATTTGCACCATAACTTAAGAAACCTGCAACCATTGCACTTTCAATTAATGTTCCAGATATACGTGTATCTCTGCCAATTAAAATTGTTGGTGTATGGTCTGTATGTTTAGATAAAACATATGCTCCAGCTTTAGCAACATTAAATACTAAGTTAGGTGTAAGCTCAGTGTTTGCAATTCTTCTAATTCCATCTGTACCAAAATATTTTCTCATATTTTTACTTCCTTCCCAAAATTCCTAATAATTTATCTTTTATTGTTAATTCTATTCTATTTGGTTCTTCAATATTTATTTTTTTATTATTTAAAATTAATTCAGGATTTGTTGTTGTAAGTTCTTTTAATTTTTCTGTACTTATTAATTTTTCTAATTCTTTTATTGCTTCTGGAATTCTTGGATATATTGTTTTATGTCTATGTGCATCACTACCTAATAAATGAATCATATTATTGTTTAAAAAAGTTCTTACTGTTTTTTGTGCCTTTTTTCCATATTGACCAATTATACTTCCGAAATTTGCTTGCATTAAAACGCCTTTTTCTATTAAATCATACATTAATTCTAAGTCTTTTTGTATAAAGCTATATCTTTCAGGATGTGCAAGTATTGGTACTATTTTGTTTTGTTGCATTTGATATATAATATCATATAAATTATATGGTTCTACATTAAGTGGCATTTCAAATAATACATAACTTGTATTATTAATTGTTGATGCTTTTCCACTTTCTAATAATTTTATTAAATTATCAGACATATAGATTTCATTTCCTATATACACATCTATATCTATGTTTTTTTCTCTAAAATTATTTTGTATAAGGTTTGTTAAAACTTCTCTTTCATGTAAATTTGTTTCATAATATCCTTCCATATAATGAGATGTTAAAACAACAGATTTAAAACCTGCATTTTGTGCTTCTTTTATTAATTCAAATGTTTCATCTATACTTCTTGAACCATCATCTATGTTTGGTAAAATATGTGTATGTAAGTCTATCATTTTGCTCTCCTTTTTTATTTTATAGTTTTCTTTTCTTGTTCTATATATATTAACTCGTTTTAAAATTTCTTTTGTTCTTGGACTTTCTTAGTTTTATGTTTTTTTCTTTAATAAATTCAATTATTTTTATAATAAGTAAAAGTATTAAAATTCCAAACAAAACACCTAAACTATCAATATATATATCTGTTAGTTCTCCGCTTCTTCCAGGTATAAATCTTTGATGAAATTCGTCTGTTGAAGCATATATAACACCTATTAGCAAACTAAAAGCTATTCTTCTATTTTCACTAATATTATATGTACTAAATAAAGCCATTAATAATATACCAACTAATGAATATATAGAAAAATGCGCTATTTTTCGTATTAAACTTTCTATTCTATCTAAAACTTTTTCCTTTTCAATTTTGTTTGATTTTTGAATAAATTTAATGTTTTTTGTTACTGCTTCAGTTATTTCTCTACTTTTTCCTCCAGATTCTTCTGAATCTTGGCTAGAAAAACTAAATATTAAATAAAAAGTTCCTAGTAGTAATAGAATTAATAGAATTCTTAACAAATTTTTCTTCATTTTTCTCCTTAACTAATTTTACTAACAAATCTTGCTTCGTTTTGTAACTCTGCAATTTGGTATTATATTTTTTACATTTCTGGAGCTTCTTGTATTAATTTAGAATATTCATTTAACTTACCTTGATCTGTAAAAGCAATTTTTCCATCTTGTACTACCCAATAATTCTTATTATCACTTAAGAAATTAAGAACTTTAGTTACCCAATCAAAAGCAGTTGTAACTTTTATTTTTGCAGATTCAATACCTTCCATACTATTTTTTAATTCTTCACTTGCTTTATTATCTATAGCTAATTTTTTATAAATCTCTTTATAGTAATCACTAACATTTTTATCATTTATTGCTGATAATAGTTTTTCTTCATTACATAAATCAGCTAATTTGTCTAAATATTCTGTTGATTTTTGTTTTAGTTCTTCAATTTTTGCTTTAGATTGTGTGAACTCAGGTGAATCTACTTTTAGATTTTCTTCTGAAAAAATGTTATCTATACTATCAGTATCAATTATTGTTTCAGCTTCTTTTACTAGTTCAACTGCATTGTTTAAATATTCTTTTAATGTTTGTTCTACTACCGCATAATTACCTGAGGTTTTTATTTCCATATCGATTTTTGCATCTTTATTTATACTTTCGTCATCATTCATTATTTGTATTTCAGTTGCTTTTCCTATTTCTTCTTTAAGTATGCTTAATTGTTTATTATGGTATTCTTTATATCCTACAACTGCACTAACTATTAATATGATTATTAATATAATTATAATTTTTATTCCTTTCTTATTATTTGCCATTTTAATCACCCTTTCATTTTATATATTTTAATTTTAATAACACAATTACATTTTCTCTGGCATTTGTATACCAAGTAATCCAGCTCCAATTTTTAAAACTCTACCAACAGAATATGTTAAAAAAACTCTAGCATCTTGTAATTCTTTATCTTCAACAATTATTTTATTGTCATTATAAAAACTACTAAATGCTTTTGCTAAATCTATTAAATATCTAGCTAAAATTGCTGGCTCTTCTTTTTCAGTTACTTGTATTAATATATTTTCAAAATTATATATTAACTTTATTATATTTTGTGAATATTCATCTTCTAATTTACGTAAATTAATATCTTTAAATTCAGGTATTTTATCTATTTTTTCTAAAATACTTTTTGTACGTACATAAGTGTATTGAATATATGGTCCAGTTTCACCTTGAAAGTTTAATGCTGTGTTCCAGTCAAATACTTGGTCTTTTATTGTTACTGTTGATAATGTATTAAATATAATTGCCCCTATACCTACTTTTTTAGCAACTTCTTCTTTATTTTCTAAATTTGGATTTTTTTCTACAATTATTTCTTTTGCTCTTTGTATTGTTTCATTTATTAAATCTTCAATTTTAACTACATTACCAAGTCTTGTAGACATTTTTCCTGTTGGCAACATTACCATCCCATAAGATACATGTTTTAATCCATTTGTGTATTTTTCGTCTATTCCTAATAATTTTGCTACTTCAAATACTTGTTTAAAATGTAAGTTTTGTTCATAGGCTACAACATATAAGCATTTATCAAAATCATAAGTTTTTGCTCTATATAAAATCGCTGCTAAATCTCTTGTTGCATAAATTGATGAACCATTAGATTTTTGAATTATACATGGTGTATTTATTCCTTTATCTTCTAAGTCTATAATTTTAGCTCCATTAGATTCTTGTAATTTTCCTGTTTTTTCTAATATATCTACTACTTCTTGTATCTTATCTGAATAAAATGCTTCACCTTTTATTGAATCAAATTTAATATCTAATAAATCATATATTTTATTAAATTCTTTCATACTTAGGTCTTTCATTTTATTCCATAATTCAACACAATATTTATCTCCTTCTTCTAATAATTTGAAATTATCTCTACAATTTGCAAGCACTTGCTCATCTTTTTTGCATAAATCATTTATTCTAACATACATATCCATCATTTTGTTTATTGGGTCTTCTTCTAGGTTATATTCATTACTCCACATTTTGTATGCTTCTATCATTTTACCAAATTGTGTTCCATAATCTCCTAAATGATTTATTCCTATAGTATTATATCCTAAATATTTATATACATTATATAAAGCTCTTCCAATTAAAGTTGTTCTTAAATGTCCAATATGGAAAGGTTTTGCAATATTAGGTGCAGAATATTCTACAATTATATTTTTACCATTTCCTATGTTAGATTTTCCATATTCCTCATTTTGAGATAATTCTTCTAGAACAATATTAGTTATAGTATTTTTGTTTACATAAAAATTTAAATATCCACCTACTACATCAATTTTTTCAATTAAATTAGTATCTATTTCAATTTTTTCTTTTATTTCATTTGCAATAACTGGTGGTGCTTTTTTTAATTCTTTTGCTAAACGAAAACATGGAAATGCATAATCCCCATTGTTTGAATCTTTTGGCATTTCTATATATGTCTCAAGCTCGTTACAACTTATATTTGTAGCTTGTTCAATAATTTTTGCAATTTCGTTTTTAAAATTTATCATAACTTTCCTTTCTATTTTAAATCTTTTTTGATATATAATTCCAAGAATCTCTGCACATATCTTCTAGATTTTTTTCTGCTTTCCATCCTAATTCTTCTTTAGCTTTTTTTGGATCTGCATAACATGTAGCAATATCTCCTTCTCTTCTTTGAGCTATTATATATGGCACTTTTTGTCCTGTTGATTTTTCAAATGCTTTTACCATATCTAAAACACTAACTCCATTTCCTGTCCCTAAATTATAAATAAATAATCCTTTATTTTCTTTGTTTAGTTTTTCTAATGCAGATACATGTCCTTTTGCTAAATCTACTACATGTATGTAATCTCTAACACCTGTTCCATCTTTTGTATTATAATCATTTCCAAATATAGAGAGTTCCTTAAGTTGCCCGTTTGCAACTCTAACTATATATGGCATTAAATTATTTGGTATTCCTTGTGGTTCTTCCCCAATTAGACCACTTTCATGTGCTCCAACTGGATTAAAATATCTTAATATACATATATCCCATGTATTATCAGATTTATATGTATCCTTTAATATTTGTTCTATAAATAATTTTGTTGTTCCATAAGGGTTTGTAGTTCCACCTGTTTTACATTCTTCTGTAATTGGAATAATTTCTGGCTCTCCATAAACTGTGGCTGATGAACTAAATATAAATTTTTTTACATTATACTTTTTCATAGTTTGTAACAATGTCAAACATCCAGAAATATTATTTTGATAATAATCTAATGGCTTTTTAACTGATTCTCCAACAGCTTTATAACCTGCAAAATTTATAACAGATTCTATTTCATTTTCTTCAAACACTTTTTCAAGCTCATTTTTATTTAAATAATTTATTTCATAAAATTTAAAATCTTTTCCTGTTATTTGTTTTATTTTATCTAAAACTTTTGGTTTACTATTAGAGAAATTATCTATTATTATAATTTCTTTACCTTCATTTAGTAATTCAACAGCAGTATGGCTTCCAATGTAACCAGCGCCTCCAGGTAATAAAATTGCCATTAGTATTCCTCCTTTTATTTTTGTCCATTTAAACCTGTCCCCGTTTGGACATCGATGTCCATTTGAACCTGTCCCTGTTTTGACATTCTATCCTTTACTGTATATCCTTTTGATTCTATAATATCTCTCAATTCATCAGATTTTGCCCAATCTTTATTTTCTCTTGCTATTTTTCTTTGTTCAACTAATTCTAATATTTCTTGCGGAATCTCTTTTTTTTCTGTTTTTGTTTCTTCATTTATTTTTAATCCTAAAACATCATCAAATTTTAATAATAATTCTGCAAGTTTAGGTGTTTTTTCTTCATTTCTTACTACTTCCCATACAACTCCCATTGCAAGTGGCATATTCAAGTCATCATTTATTGCTTTATGAAATCTTTCTTTATATTGATTTATTTTTTCTTCATCAATATTATCTTTTCCTTCTATATGAGTTTTATAACCACTTTTTAGTCTTTCTAAAGATTTTGATGTTCCTTCAATTCCTTCCCATGTAAAGTTTAATTTATTTCTGTAATGTGAAGAATAACTAAACAATTTATATACTATTGGGTCATATCCTTTATCTATTATATCTTTAATTAAATATACATTTCCTAAACTTTTTGACATTTTTCCGCCATTTATTAGTAAATATTCTCCATGCATCCAGAACTTAGCAGGTATTTTTCCACAAATTCCTTTACTTTGAGCTATTTCATTTTCATGGTGTGTTGGTATTAAATCTATTCCACCTGTATGTATATCAAATTGTTCTCCTAAATGTTTTTTGCTCATTGTTGAACATTCTATATGCCAACCTGGGTAACTTGGACCCCATGGACTGTTCCACTTCATTAAGTGATTTTCTGGTGCTTTAATCCATAGTGCAAAATCATAAGGATTTCTTTTTTCTTTATCGATTTCAACTCTTGCTCCTGCTTTTTGTTCTTTTAAGTTTAATTTTGAAAGTACTGGATATTTATCTAATTTTGAAATATCAAAATATATTGCTGTTGAAGTTTCATAAGCATATCCTTTTTCAACTAATTCTTCAACATATTCTAACATCTCTTTTATATAATCTGTTGCTTTACAAATTATTTCTGGTGTTTCAATATTTAAAGATTTTAAATCTTCAAAAAATAATTTTGTATAATGTTCCGCAATTTCTAATGGTGATTTATTTTCTTCTCTTGCTGATTTTATCATCTTGTCTTCTCCCTCATCACCATCAGATACTAAATGCCCTACATCTGTTATATTCATAACATGTTTTATTTTATAGCCATTAAATCTAATTACTCTTCTTAGAACATCTTGAAATATGTTTGTTCTCATATTTCCTATAGTTGCATCTTTATATACTGTAGGACCACAAGAATACATTCTAACTTCATTAGAATGTATTGGTGTGAATTTTTCTTTTTGTTTTGTTAATGTATTATAAAAATATAAGTCCATTTACTGTATTCTCCTTTAAAGATGATTTTTGACTCCGTCCCAAAAATCATGGCGTTGTATTATTTACTGGAGGATCTGGATTTGGTGTATCTCCTCCACTGTTTGTGTTTGTGTCTGTTTCATTTTCTGTATTTATATTATTTTCTGTATTATTTGTGTTTGTAGTGTTTTCACTTGGTGTTTCTACAGGTTTTGGTTCTTCAGGTTTTTTGTGTATATCACATATTTCTTCAACTTTTCTTCCAGTTGTTGTTTGTCCATTAATAGATTTCCATAATTTTAGTTGTTCTTTTGGTGGTACTGCTCCATATATATTTACTTTTGTTTCAGGGCAATATTCATTTGCTTCTTTTCCTGATTCTACACATATTGTTTGACTTCCATGTCCTTGGCATTTTTCTGGTAAGTTATTACTATTAAATATTTCTGTATATGTATCTCCACAACCTGTTGTTGCTAAACATCCTGTTTGTCTACATACTGTTTGACTAACTATTCCACTTGGTTTTTTAAATGATGCATTTGCCAAATTTCTATGGATATCTGTCATAACTGCATCCCAAATTTGTCCTGCTGGGTTTGTTCCAAATCCTCTTACTTCTTCATTTTCGTCAAATCCAAACCATGTTGCAGCTGCATAATATGGTGTAAAACCACATAACCATCTATCATAACTACTATCAGTTGTACCTGTTTTAGCACATGTATCCATTCCAGGTATTGCACAATATGTTGCGGTTCCTCCACCTTTTACAGGTTCTTGTAATATTGATTTTGTTAAATATGCTGTTTGTTCTGAAAATACTCTCGTTTCATCTTGTTTTGGTGTTAAAACTGTATTTCCACTTGAGTCTACAACTTTTGAATAAAATGTAGGCGGTATATATACACCATCATTTGCTATTGCTCCATAAGCTGCTGCCATTTCTAGTGGACTTGCTCCATGTGTCATTCCTCCTATAGCTAGTGAAGGAGATTCATCTCTTTCATCTAATGATTGTAAACCTAATTTTTCTAAATATTCTAAAGATTTTTTAGGTGTTAATTCCATCATTATTTTTACAGCTGGTATATTTCTTGATAATGCAATAAATTCTCTAATATTTATTCCTCCACCTTTATATTGGCCACCATCATTTTTAGGTTTATAATTTCCAAATGCTGTAGGTACATCTAAATATACTGTTGCAGGTGTAATTACTTTTTCTTCTAACGCTGGAGCTACATCTGCTATTGGTTTTATAGATGACCCTGTTTGCTTTTTCATTTGAGTTGCTCTGTTCCATCCTGATACTTCTTTTTCTCCAAGTCCACCTGCAACTCCTAGAACATTACCTGTTTTATAATCTATAACTGCCATACCTGATTGTGTATGGTCATTTAATAATTCTCCATCCTTTTTATCTATTCCTTTTCTTATATATTTTTCTTTTGCATATTCTTCTTCAAGTCTTGTTTGTATTGTGTTGTCTACTGTTGAGTAGATTGTTAATCCACTACTATATATATAATTTTCTGCTAATTCTCTTGAGATTTCTTTATCTTCCATAACTTGATTTATAACTTGTTCAATAACTGCATCTGTATGATAAGAATAAGAACTTGCTGCTGTTGCTATTTCTGCTTTTTCAAACTTTAACCCTGCTTTTGCTTGTTCTATGGCCTGGTTATAGTCTTCTTCATTTTCAATAAAGCCTACTTCTTTCATTTTGGCTAATACAGTTAATATTTTATTTTTTATTCTTTCATCTCTTTTTTCTTCTGTATCATCATCTGAATATAATTTATATGGATTATAATAAGTAGGTGATGTGTTTATTCCTGCTAAAAATGCACACTCAGCTAAACTTAAGTCTTTTGCACTTTTATTAAAATAATATTCTGCTCCTAATTCAACACCATGTAGGTTTCCTTCTCCACCTATAAATAGGATATTTAAATATAATTCAAGTATTTGGTCTTTAGATATCATTCTTTCAACTTGATATGCTTTTGCCCATTCTTTTACTTTTCTAAATATTCCTGCCATTCCTGCTGATTCATCATCTTTTGTAATATTTTTTACTAATTGTTGCGTTATTGTACTTCCTCCATAAGAGCTACCTCCTGTTAATTTATGAATTATAGCTCCACCTGTTCTTTTGAAATCCACACCACTATGTTTATAAAATCTTTCATCTTCTATTGCAACATAAGCTTTTGGTAAATAATCTGCCATGTCTTCTAATGTAATAATTTTTCTTTTTTCATCTCCACTTAAATTCGCAATAACTCCTCCACTACTGTCTACGACAACTGAGTTTGATGCACCTATTTTTAGTTCATCTTTAGTTATTTCAAATTCGTCTCCAAAAACACCAAAAAACATTGCAGCAACAATTCCGGCTCCTATTACACATAGAAGTAAGAATAAAATTACAATAATTTTAAAAAATGTTTTTAGTTTTTCATGTGATTTTTTTTGTTTTTTTGTAGTCTTTTTTGCATTTGGTTTTCTTGTATCTACAACTTTTGTTTCATCATCTCTTCTTTTATTTACTTTTTTGTTAGTTTTTCTTTTTTTGTTTGGTACTTTATATGGTCTTGTTTTTTCATTGTTATTTTTCTTCTTATTATTAGTTGGCATATTATAACCTCCTTGCCATATTTAAATTTTTGGCAACTACATTATATTACATTTTTTTAAAAAAGAAAAGAGTTATTATTTAATTTATAAAATTATATTATTTGCAATTAATTCTTTTATTTCAACTTTATCTTTTTTTAGTCTATTTTTAAGACTTTTAAATGGTTGTTTTTTATAAATATTTGCCTCGTAAATGTCCTTTAAATAATATAAGTTTTTATCTATCCCACTAAAATCTTCTAAATTGTTACAAGTTATTTCATAATCATTTATATTTATTCCATTAAATCTCTTTTTATTTATTTTTACATTTCCTCTTAAATTTATTATTATTGATTCATCATATATTATATATTTATTTATCAATTCTGTCGGAAAATCAACATTTAAGATCATTCTTGATTTTGATAAGCTTTTTCTTTTATTGTTATTTATTGTTATCATAATTCCTTCATCTTCTAAAATTTGTTTTTCAATTTTTTTAAATTTTTCAATATGATTTGTAACTATATTTACTTTTTTATATTTTCTTATTATTTCTTTTATATTTTCTAACATTATTTCAGTTAAATCATTTATTAAAATTGATATTATTTCTTCATTTGTAATTTTTCTCTTTTTAATTACATAA
>CAZBMU010000007.1:0-26479 GCA_964493175.1 uncultured Clostridium sp. | reverse complement strand
ATAATTTTTTGCCAAGAGGGACACCCCTTCTTCTATATCAATGAAGGGTATGTACTCTTTTTTTATTTATGATTGATTGTAGTGAAAATTAGAAATTGTTAATTAATAAATAGCGGGATGTTCAGGGCAAACTGTATTTATATTATTTATCGTTTCATTACTCGGTTCCCTACATACGCTAAGAAGTTGTTATATTAGAAAACGAGCCTCTTTCACTCAGACCCTTTCGTACCTCAAGTACCGTGAACATCCCTCATTTTCTAATATAACAACTTCTAAAGCTTTTCCAGTCGCATTCGTAATTACATGCAAAATAATATAATACATTTTGAGCATGAAAGAGGCGCATTCTAATAATTTACAAGTTCTTTTTGAACGAAATGAACGATTAAATAAAAAAAGGGTACATACCCTTCATTGATATAGAAGAAGGGGTGTCCCTCTTGGCAAAAAATTATCAAAAAGAAACGTCTCCCTTGGCAATAATTTCATTTTGATTTTTATATATACTATTTTTTGCAACTACTCCTCTTACAGAAGATAATGGATAAATATTAGTATTCTTTCCTATAACACTACCAGGATTTAAAATACTTCCACAACCCACTTCTACTCCATCACCAATCATTGCTCCAAATTTTTTAAGTCTTGTTTCAATTTTATTTTTTTCACTTTTCACAACAACTAAAGTTTTGTCAGATTTTACATTAGAGGTAATTGAGCCAGCTCCCATATGAGCTTTATATCCTAATATTGAATCTCCTATATAATTATAATGTGGTACTTGAACTTTATTAAATAAAATAACATTTTTTAATTCTGTAGAATTACCAACAACTGCACCTTCTCCAACTATAACTTTTCCTCTAATAAATGCAGAATGTCTAATTTCTGCATTTTCACCAATAATTGTAGGACCTGCTATGTAAGCCGTTGGTGCAACAGTCGCTGTTTTTGCAATCCAAATATTATCATCTTTTTTTTCATATTTATCTAAGTTTAAACTATTCCCAAAATTAATAATAAATTCTTCTATTTTAGGCAAAGCTTCCCATGGATAAGTTAAATTTTCTAAAAGCTCTTTTGCTATAGTTTCTTCTAAATTATATAAATTACAAATCTTACATTCTTCCATTTTTATTTCCTTTCTTCAACCAAAAGGGACGAACCTTATTTGGTTTAAAAAAATTTTCAACCAAATAAGGTTCGTCCCCTTTGGTTGAAAATGCTATTCCCTGTTCCAAAATTTTTCATATAATTCTTTTGCTGTTTTTGGGCTGTCTACGCCTGTAGCATTTTTCACTGGTGCAAAGTCATCTTCTCTTTTTCCCCTTAAAATTGCTATGTCATCAAAAAATTCAAATGCATCAAAAATAAAAGATTCAAATTTATATGAGTTTTCTTCTTGTGGAATAACTTCTTTTCCTTCTTCATCTATATATGAATTTTTCTTTAATGCACAATGATACATTAATATTTCTTTACTTACTTTTTCGATTGCATCAATTGTATATAAGTTACACATAATATGTGATTCTCCATATTTTAGCTCTCCGGTCTATAGTTCTTTCTTCTGCCATTTTTTCAGGTAACTCTGCATATTCTATAACTTTTGGATGATTATTCATTTTACAGAAAACTCCAACTTTTTCATGAGGATTTGCTTTTACTACCGATTTTGAAGCAATTTGAACATTTTTACTTATTGCCATTCCAAGTAAAGTTGTATCTGCCATTTTTAGTAAAACATTATCTACACCACCAATAAATACCCATTTTACTCCTTTTTCTTTCATATCTGCCAAACAGCCACTTTCTCTTAATGATGAATATGTTCCTCCATTTCCATCCGAAGCTTCTTTAATTTTTAATTCTCTACTTATTAATAATTTTCCGATTTTTATCAATTAATGGTAATTCACTTTGTTTAAATATAGTAACATTTTTTTTCCCATATCCAAAATAATTATGCTTTTCTAAAAAATCTACAGTTTCTTTATTATTTTCTTTACTTGTCATTATGTACCAAGGAATAATACAGCCATATTTTTTATTTGCTTCTTTTAAATTATCTGACAAAATTTCAAATAAATATTTTCCTTTTCCATATACATCTAATTTAAATGTTCCTTTTGGCCCTGTATGTCCTAATCTTGTTCCTTGTCCACCTGCCATTGTAACAACTGCATATTTTCCATTTCTTATTATTTCTTCACCTAAATTGTCAAAATCTTTCTTTTGTTTAGTAGAAAGCTTTGCTTTATCTAAATATGAAATTCCTTCTATTTTATTTTCCTTGATTTTTATTTCTTTTTTAGTATTATCATATAATTCCGTAATTTGTTCAAAATCTATTCTATTTATTTGTTCTAATAATACTTGTTTTTTTTCATCATCTATTTTATCTAGCAAATTAGCAATATGGTCTTGATTATATTTTCTTAGTAAATCTTTTGCCTCCTGGATTTTATCCATTTTTAGTTCATCTCCTTTTGCAAATATATAGTGTATTATATGATATATTTTCCAATATTGCTATTTTACCACATAACTTCTTCTTTATCAAGTTTTTTCAAAAACTTGTCATAAATGGAATTTTTTCTCAATATATATTAACTAAGAAAAAGCAAGTACAAACATTTGAATTTAAGGAGGTTTATAATGGAAAATACTAAATTATATCAAGATATTGCAAAAAGGACAGATGGTGATATTTATGTTGGTGTAGTTGGACCAGTAAGAACTGGGAAATCTACATTTATAAAGAGATTTATGGATTTGCTTGTAATTCCTAATATTGACAATGAATATAAAAAAGAAAGAGCAAAAGATGAATTACCTCAAAGTGCTGGTGGAAAAACTATAATGACAACTGAACCAAAATTTGTTCCTAATGAGGCAATTGAAATTACTTTAGACAATAATTTAAAATTTAAAACAAGACTAGTAGATTGTGTTGGGTATTTAGTTGATAATGCAATACGGTTATTTAGAAGATGATATGCCTAGAATGGTCAAGACACCTTGGTCTGATGAAGAAATACCTTTTGAAACTGCTGCTGAAATTGGCACAAAAAAAGTTATTGAAGAACATTCTACAATTGGTATATTAGTAACTTCTGATGGAAGTATTACAGATATACCAAGAGAAGATTATATAGGTGCAGAAGAACGTGTTGTTTCTGAATTAAAAGCACTAAACAAACCATTTATCATTCTTCTAAATTCATCTGAACCTGATTCTAATTATACAAAAGAATTAGCACAAACACTTTCAGAAAAATATAATACATCTGTTATTCCTATAAATTGTGAATATCTAACTCTTGATGATATAAATAATATATTTTCTAAGGTTTTATATGAATTTCCTGTTAGTCAAATAAAAATCAAACTTCCAAGGTGGACTGATGGTTTAGATTATTCTCATTCATTAAAATCTGAGTTATATAAGCAAATTAAAGACGCTTTTGAACAAGTAAATATGTTAAAAGATGTATCTGGTTGTGTTAAATTGATTAAAGAAACCAATATAATTAATAATACTTCAATTTCAGATATTGGCCTAGGCAACGGTAATGTAAATATTGAAATATCTTTAAAAGATGAATTATTTTACAATGTTCTTTCCGAAATTACTGGAGTTAATGTTACAAATGAAGGTGACTTATTTAGTATAATATCTGACCTATCTTCAACAAAAAGAAAATATGACAAAATTTCTTCTGCTCTAGAAGAAGTAAATAGAAAAGGTTATGGAATAGTTACACCTTCTATTGATGAATTAATTTTAGATGAACCTGAAATGGTAAAACAAGGCTCCAGATTTGGAGTTAAATTAAAAGCAACTGCACCATCAATTCATTTAATAAAAACAAATGTGCAAACTGAAGTGTCTCCAATTGTTGGTTCTGAAAAACAATCAGAAGAACTTGTAAATTACTTACTTTCAGAATTTGAAAGTGACCCTAAAAAGATTTGGGATTCTAATATATTCGGAAAGAGCCTGCATGAACTTGTAAATGAAGGATTACAGACTAAACTTTCTAAAATGCCTGAAGATGCTCAAATAAAATTGCAAGAAACTCTAGAAAAAATAGTAAATGAAGGAAGTGGCGGATTAATATGCATAATTCTTTAATTTCAACCAAAGAGGACGGGTCATTTTGGTTGAGCTTTGAGGGGCAGTTCTTTCCTTATTGGAGGGGCTGTCCCATTATTTTTTTATTTATGATTGATTGGAGTAAAAAATAGAAATTGTTAATTATTAGAATGAGGGATGTTCAGGGCAAACTGTACTTATATT
Organism: uncultured Clostridium sp.; assembly: GCA_964493175.1. Classification (GTDB taxonomy): domain Bacteria; phylum Bacillota; class Clostridia; order TANB77; family CAG-508; genus CAG-269. The sequence continues at coordinate 22,173 of CAZBMU010000007.1, read as the reverse complement.
ATTTATCGTTACATTACTCGGTTCCCTACATACGCTAAGAAGTTGTTATATTAGAAAACGCGCCTCTTTCACTCAGACCCTTTCGTACCCTCAAGTACCGTGAACATCCCTCATTTTCTAATATAACAACTTCTAAAGCTTTTCCAGTCGCATTCGTAATTACATGCAAAATAATATAATACATTTTGAGCATGAAAGAGGCGCATTCTAATAATTTACAAGTTCTTTTTGAACGAAATGAACGATTAAATAAAAAAATAATGGGACAGCCCCTCCAATAAGGAAAGAACTGCCCCTCAAAACTCAACCAAAATGACCCGTCCTCTTTGTTCGAAATTAATTCTTCAATAATGGATATTCAAAAACCTTGCCGCCAGGTGTAAATTGTCCATTAGGAACATGATTTTGATTAAAACTACTTGCATCTTTTAGAAAATACTTATTCTTTAATTCTTTACTTGGAGTTCCCCCACCTATCATAACAGGGTCATCCCATGTACAATCTATTGCATACCAAATTTCATTTAATTGAACATAATTCCATGCGTGATTTTCTGTTTTTCCTTGTGAATTTGTTCCCTGTCCTATAACTAATACACATGGTATATTCATTTCATCCATAATATATTTAAAAGACCTAGCATATCCTTCACACACACAAATATTATTTACTAAGGCACCATAAATATTATAAATATTTTGTCTAGATAAACTTGAATCGTATTCTAAATGATCTACTAAATAATCATGTACCATTTTTATATCATTATATGTATTTCCTGATTTATTTGAAATTATTCTACTTTTCACTTGTTCTATTTGATTTATTGCACTATCTACTTGTTCTTTTGAATTAAATCCATCTGCTAAATAATTAATTTCATTTCCACTGTTTATATAAACATTATAAGTAACTTTACTTCCCTTTGTTATTGTTTCAATATTTAAATACATTTTATTTGGACTTAAATAAAAGATGCTCGGATTATCATATGTATATGCTTCTATAGCAGATTGATAGTATTTTTGTAATTCATCCTGTCCATTATTTTCTTTTAATAAAGACGAAAATGTACTTCCTAATCCAATTTTATATGTCCCAGTTCTCATATTTTCTTTATTGCTTTCAAAAGCTTTATATATAGTTTTTGAATATTCATCTAATTGATTGTAAAAATATTTGTTTATATTCACACTACTATAATCAACATTTTGTCCACCTGAGGAGTTTGCATCTTTTATATTATCTAATGGATTTTCTATTATTTTGGGTGTTTCTATGTTATTATCAATAGTATCTCTATTTTCAGATATAACTGTTTTAAAATCTTCTGCTTCTATACTTGTTTCCATTCCTTGAATTTCTTGAAATATAATAAAACCAAAAATTATAACTACAATTATAATTAAAACTATTACCAGTCCCATAATAAAATTTGTAATTTTACTCTTCATAATTATCTCCTTTTAATCTAATATAATTATAACATTTTTTTATTTTTTTAACTAGTATATTTTAAACTTTTTTACAAATAATATAAAAAATGTATTTGGAGAAAATTATGGATATTAAAAATTTTATAAGTAATACCTTTTCTTATTTACCAGAAAGAGATTATCAATTTGATATTTTAGCAAAAGAAGAAACTAAAGAAGATAATAATATAAATAATATACAAAAAAAAACAAATATTTTTCCTAGTTTAAGTGTCAATATCGAATATATTAAAACTTTATATAACACTATGATTAATAGTGATATTGTTTTGCGTGAATTCACAATAAATGCTAGAGGTAAACAATATAATGCTTTTTTACTCTATATTGATGGAATGATAGATGCAATAAATATGGATCAATTTATAATTAGCCCTTTAATGCTTCGTAATAAGAATAACACATTTGATGGTATGCAAAATAAAATAATATCTGAGGCGGTAACAAATAATATTACTGTTAGGAAGGTAAAAAAATTTGACCTTTCTAACTATATAATGAGTTGCTTACTTCCTCAAAATTCTGTTAAAGAAGTTCAAACTTTCGAAGATATATCTAATGCTATTAATAGTGGAAATTGTGGTTTATTTATAGATACATTAAATATGGCTTTTAATATTGAAGTAAAAGGATTTAAACAAAGAAGTGTAGAAAAACCAGACAATGAAATTGTTGTAAAAGGTCCTCATGAGGCTTTTGTAGAAAACATTAGAACAAATACTTCTTTAATAAGAAGAATTGCAAATAACGAAAATTTAATTATTGAAAATATTGAAGTTGGTAAAATAACGAAAACAAAATGTGCAGTTTGTTATATGAAAAACATTGCAAATGATGATTTAGTAAGTGAAGTAAAATACAGACTTAATAATCTAGAAATAGATTCTCTTTTTTCTGTAGGAGAATTAGAGCAATTAATAGTTGAATCTAATTTACTTGGTATCCCACAAGTTTTATCTACAGAGAGGCCAGATAAAGTTTCAAAATATTTACTATCAGGTCGTGTTGCAGTTCTTGTTAATGGAACACCTTATGGAATAATTATGCCTGCTGTTTTAGTTGATTTTTTAACTTCTTCCGAAGATACTAATTTAAAATCCGGCTTTGCAAATTTTTTAAGATTTTTAAGGCTTTTGTCTGCATTTATGACTTTATTATTACCAGGATTATATATTGCTATTACTAGTTTTTATCAAGAAATTTTGCCTACAAGTTTACTTTATACTATTTTAGCAGCAAGAGAAAATGTTCCATTTCCTATAATTGTTGAAATATTTATAATGGAAATATCTTTCGAGTTAATTCGTGAAGCATGTCTTAGAGTTCCTGCTCCAATTGGACCAACTATTCGGAATTGTTGGAGCTCTTGTTTTGGGACAAGCCGCTGTATCTGCTGGTATTGTAAGTCCAATTTTAATTATTATTGTAGCTATTACAGGAATTGCATCTTTTGCTATTACTGATTTTACTTTTGGTTTTCATTTAAGATATTTAAGATTTGTTTTTATTTTATTAGGTTTTATTGCTGGTTTTTTAGGTATTTCTCTAGGATTATTTGTATATATCTCTCTTCTTTGCAGTATAAAATCATTTGGAGTTCCATTTACTGTTCCATATGCACCTGCTATATCTTCAAAAGGAAATAGATATTTACTTGAACCTATTTGGAAAAGAGAATACAGAGCTCCATATGTTTCACCTAAAAAATTAAAAGAGCAAGATAAATTTGCAATGAAATGGAAATTTCATCCACTTTCACGTAAATAAGAAAGGATTTAATTATGCAAAAATTAAAAATTGGTACATTTGAAGCAATTATGTTAATATTTACAATTGTAATTACACACACTATATCTGCACTTCCAAGAATTATATTAAGTTCTGAACAATCAGCTAGTATTCTAAATTTACTTTATGTTGGTATAATAGCAATTATATTCTCTTATTTTATTTTTAAACTATTAAATAATTTTCCTGGATTAGACCTTATAGATATTTCAGAATTAGCATTTGGAAAACTCTTTAAAAACATAGTAGGAATAATATTTATAGTATATTTTATTATTAGTAGTAGTATGTTACTTCGTAATTTCTGTGAAAGCTTAAAAATATTATATTATCCAATGACAGATATTGTTTTTATTATTGGGTTTTTTATAATTTCTAACTCTATCGCTAACCGTTTAGAATTTAGTGCAACTTTAAAAACTAATTTAATTATTTTACCTATTGTTTTATTTAGTATGATTTTTTTATTTGTTGCAAATATAGATAAATTTATGCCTCAAAGAATTTTTCCAATTTTAGGAAATGGTTTTTATAATACTTTTATTTTAGGACTTACTAATTTATCATCATTTAGTGGAATAGCTTTTATATATTTTCTACCACCAATTTTAAAAGAACCTGAAAAATTCAAGCAAGTCACCTTAATTTCTGTTGGCATAACAACAATATATTTAATTTTAAGTGTAGCTACCTTATTATTTATGTTTTCTTTTTTTCAAAATACTAATGAAATTGCACCTTTATATAATGTAGCAAGATATATCGAATTTGGTAGTTTCTTTGAAAGGTTAGATTCACTATTTTTATTAATTTGGATTTTAGCTTTTGCATGCTACTTTAGCATTGTAACAAAATTTGCAATGCATATTTTAAAAAAAATAACAAATATAGAAACCAAAAAACCTTTAATAGATATATTTGGTTTATTAGTATTTGCTATATCAATGTTTCCAAAAGATTCAAATACCTTGCAAATATTTGAAAACAAAGTATTTCCAACTTTGGTAATAGGCATAATATTTATTTTAGGAATAAGTATATTAATTTTCGCGTCTTTAGGAAAAAATAGAAAGGAATATAAAAACTATGGATAATATTATAAAAAAAGTCTTTGCAATTATCTTGATAATTATATTTATGATTTCCTTCTCAACTTCATATTCATCATTAAACTTAGATGATTTAACTTATGTTATAGCAATTCGGAATAGATACTTCAAAAAATAATAAATTAGAAGTAAGTTTTCAGTTCACTCAACCTATATCTGCAGAATCAGGCTCTACTGATAAACCAAAACCTATATTAAATACTGTAACAAGTTCTTCTATTAGTAATGCTATAAATTTAGTAAATAGTTATTTAGGAAAATCAATAAATTTATCACATTGTAAAGCAATTATAATATCAGAAAACCTTGCAATTCAAGGTATATCTGAAGAAATATATACTTTAATAAATGATACTCAAATTAGACCATCTACTAATCTAATAATTAGTAAATGTACTGCAAAATATTATCTAAATGAAACAAAACCAGAAATGGAAAATTTAATTTCTAAATATTACGAAACATTCACTGATTCTAGTAAATTTGTTGGATATATGCCAAATGCAACAATTGGAGATTTTTTTAATGCATTATCATCTAATACATGTGAACCATATGCAATTTTAGGTGGAATAAATGAAGAGCAACCTAAAAACACAAATGAATATAATTCTCAAAAAGATTTTACTATAAAAGCAAATGAATCCACTATTCAAGGAGAAAATAATGCAGAAAATATAGGTGTAGCAGTTTTTAAGAATGATAAATTGGTTGGTGAATTAAATGGTTTGGAAACAATTTCTTTTTTAAATGTAAGAAATGATTTAAATCGTTTTTTAATATCAATTCCTGACCCTTCTAATGATAACAATTATTTAGATATTTATATGTCCCCTATAAATAAAGTAAAAGTTAAAATTGATACCTCCACTTCTACTCCTTTTATTAAACTAAAATTTAAATTATCAGGAAGAATATATTCAATGTCTGAAAGCATTAAAAATTTATCATCTGATTCATTAGATTTAATCTCAGATAATTGTAATAATTACCTAGAATCTGTCTTTTCAGAATATTTATATACAACTTCAAAAAATTTAAAATCTGACATAAATGCACTTGGAAACTATGCATTAAGTGATTTTCTTACTACTACAGATTTTGAAAAATATAATTGGCTAGAAAATTATAAAAATGCATTTTTCGATGTAGAAGTAGATTCTTCTGTAAAATCAGGTATGTTACTCACCGAAAATTGATATTTTTTTGTATTTTAAATTCATATATAAAAAGTGAGGATAATAAAATGACAGTTTTAATTTATGATTTAGTATTTTTACTTTTAAGTTTATATATTTTAGGAAAAACAATTGGTTATGCTGTTTATGAAATAAAACAGTTTAATAATAAATCTGGAGGAATAACTATAATTATTTTTTCTGTAATTGTTGTTATATTCTCTAATTTAATGATGTGGATAAATTAATATCTTATATATTTATTATAATTATAAAAAAGATAGTTTATTGGATGTGCTCCTTAAACTACCTTTTTATTTTTTATGACATATATAAAATTCCTAATACAATTGTTAAAATTACAAATACTATTGCTAAAATTATTGTCCATCTTTTTTGTTTTCCTTCTTTAGTTCTTGCTTTATTTTTTTCAAAGAAGTTATTTGTTGATGTACCTGTTATAGTAGATGAAAGACCTCCATCTTCTTTTGTTTGTATTAGTGTTAACACTATTAAAACTAAAGCTACTATAAAATAAATTGCTATTAATATTCCTTTAACTATTTCCATTTGTATGTCCTCCTAACGGTTTTTCCATAATTACTAAAATATTGTAACATATATTTTTTAAAAAAGCAACAATTTGTGTAAAAAATAGAACATTTTTATGCTTGACAATAACAATTTTTAGTCATATACTAACCTTATAAAAAAACGAAAAGGAGGCCATTAAAAAATGGAAAATATGATTGAAATTAGATGGCATGGTAGAGGCGGACAAGGTGCTAAAACGGCATCACTATTGCTTGCAGATGCTGCTTTCAATACAGGTAAATATATTCAAGGTTTTCCTGAATATGGACCTGAAAGGATGGGTGCCCCTATTACAGCCTACAACAGAATAAGCGAAAATCCAATTACAATTCATTCAAATATTTATGAACCAGATTATGTAGTAGTTGTAGATGATACTCTTTTAGAATCTGTTAATGTAACATCTGGCTTAAAAGAAAACGGTGCAATTGTTATTAATACAACTAAAGACGGAGAATATTTAAGAAGTGTTTTAAAAGGATACAATGGTGAAATTTATACAATAGATGCTAGAACTATTTCAGAAAATGCACTTGGTAAGTACTTTCCAAATGTTCCAATGCTTGCAGCAATTGTTAAAGTAAGCAAAGTTATGACAGATGAAGATTTAATTACAGATATGGAAGGTTCTTTTAAACACAAATTTGCTAAAAAGCCTGAGGTTATTGAAGGTAACATGAAAGCTTTAGAAATGGCATTAAAGGAGGTAAAAAAAGTATGACAGATATAAACAATAAAACTCCTATGGAGAAAATGACAATTGGTGGTAATATATATACTTCTGGTAATGCAAAAGAATTTAAAACTGGAGATTGGAGAAGTATAAAACCAATTTTTTTAAGTGATAAATGTAAACAATGTGGAATGTGCTTCCCTGTTTGTCCAGATGATGCAATTCCAGTTAACCATGATGGAAACAGAGAAGATTTTAATTATGATTATTGCAAAGGATGTGGAGTTTGTGCTAAAGTTTGCCCATTTAATGCAATAGAAATGAAGGAGGAATAAAAATATGAGTATTAGAGAAAGACTAAGTGGCAATGAAGCTGCTGCAATTGCTATGAAACAAATCAATCCTGATGTTGTTGCAGCATTTCCTATTACACCATCTACAGAAATACCTCAATATTTTTCAACATTTGTTGCTAATGGCACTGTAGATACAGAATTTGTTGCAGTAGAATCAGAACATAGTGCAATGTCTGCTTGTATAGGTGCAGAAGCTGCAGGAGCAAGAGCTATGACAGCAACATCTTCAAATGGTTTATCTTTAATGTGGGAAATGATTTATATAGCATCAAGTTTAAGATTACCTATTGTTTTATCATTAGTAAATAGAGCTGTATCAGGACCATTAAATATTCATAATGACCATTCAGATGCTATGGGCGTTAGAGACGCTGGTTGGATTATGTTATTTTCTGAAAACAATCAAGAAGCTTATGACAATACTTTAATGGCTCATAAAATTGCAGAAAATAAAGATGTAATGTTACCTTTAATGGTTTGTCAAGATGGATTTATAACATCACATTCAATTGAAAATATAGAATTATTAGAAGATGATGTTGCTAAAAACTTTGTTGGTGAATATCATCCAGAACATTATTTATTAAATGAAAAAGAACCAATTGCTGTTGGTCCTTTAGACTTACAAGGATATTTATTTGAACATAAAGCACAGCAAGGTGAAGCTATGAAAAATGCAAAAAGAGTTATCTTACAAGTTGCAGAAGAATTTGAAAAAATAACAGGAAGAAAATATGGATATTTCGAAGAATATAAATTAGATGACGCAGAAATTGCAATTGTTTGTATGAATTCAACTGCTGGAACTACAAAATATGTAGTAGATGAATTAAGAAATAAAGGAATAAAAGCAGGATTATTAAAAATACGTGTATTTAGACCATTCCCTGCTGAAGAAATTGCAAATGCACTAAGTCACTTAAAAGCCGTTGCAATTTTAGACAAAGCAGATTCATTAAATGCTGTAGGTGGTGCATTATTTGAAGATGTTACATCTGGCCTATATGTAAATAATAAAAATGTACCTGCTGTAAACTATGTTTATGGAATTGGTGGTAGAGATACAAAATCTGATGATATAGAAAAAGTATTTAATGATTTATTACAAATTGTAGAACAAGGAAAAGTTGAAAATCCTTATAGATACTTAGGTTTAAGAAAGGAAGGTGAATAATATGCCTTATAATGTAAAAGAAATAGTAGCTAATAAACCTTCAAGATTTACAGCAGGACATAGAATGTGTGCAGGATGTGGTGCTCCACCAGTTGCAAGAATGGTAATGAGAGCTTTAAAACCAGAAGACCACGCAATAGTTGCAAACGCTACAGGTTGTATGGAAGTATCAACATTTATATACCCATATTCTGCTTGGACAGATTCATTTATACACACTGCATTTGAATGTGCTGGAGCAACACTTTCAGGAGCAGAAGCTGCATATAATTCAATGAAAAAACAAGGAAAAATAAATAACACAACAAAATTCATTGCATTTGGTGGAGATGGTGGAACTTATGACATAGGTTTACAAAGTCTATCAGGCGCAATGGAACGTGGACATGATATGGTATATGTATGTTATGACAATGGTGCATATATGAACACAGGAATTCAACGTTCATCTGCTACACCAAGATTTGCAGACACTACAACATCACCTGCAGGAACAGTAATCCCTCGGAAAAATGCAATCAAGAAAAGACTTAACTAAAGTTTTAGCAGGACATCACTTGCCTTATGTGGCACAATCAATTGCATATATGAATTTTAAAGACTTATATGAAAAAGCAGAAAAAGCAATATATACAGAAGGCCCAGCATTTTTAAATGTTATGGCACCTTGCCCAAGAGGTTGGGGCTACCCAACAGATATGTTAATGCAAATAAACAAATTAGCAGTTGAAACATGTTATTGGCCATTATACGAAGTAATAGATGGAAAATATATAATAAATTATAAACCTGCTAACAAACTACCAATAGAAGAATTCTTAAAACCACAAAAAAGATTTAGACATATGTTTAAACCAGGAAATGAATGGATGATAGAAGAATTCCAAAAAGAAGTAGATAAAAGATGGCAAGAACTTCTAGATTTAGAAGAAATGACAAATAAGGAATGAAACTTTGGTTCATTCCTTATTTTTTATTGGTATTAAAAACAATAGCCCAACTATAATTGGTAAGTAAAATGTATACATTCTCCAAAATAGAATAGACATATTTATTGTACCTTCTCTAAATATTGATTTAAATAATAAATAGAAACCACCTTCTGCTCCAAGTCCTGATCCTGGAGTTGGAATAAATGTCATTATTAATAATAAAAATGCTTGTGTTGGTATTATTTGCAAAAATGTTATTCCTGAATTTCCAAATGCTTTATATACAGCATATGTTATTGAATAATATGCTAAACATTGTATAGATCCTACTATAAACATTTTTATTACCATTTTCTTTTCTTTTCTTATTAATTTAAACTGTTCATTAAAGTTTTCTATACTTTTGTCTAGTTTTTCTATTCTCTCTTCAACTTTTTTAATTAAATGTATTTTTCCTAAAAATCTTATTATTGGATGTGTTATTATTGTAATTATTTTTTTATTAACTCCTGCAAGTATTACAATTATAATTGCAAATATATTTACTGCAACTCCCAAAATTGCAACCCACATATAATCTTTTAATAATTGTTTTAAAAATTGAAATTCTATTAAAGCAATTATTAAAGTTGTTACTACTAATGCTATTTGTGTAATTACAAATTTTATTGTTAACGCGCTCATAGCATCACTTGCTCTTTTTCCGGTTTTTGTTAATTGATATGCTTGCATTGGCTGACCACCTGATGAAAATGGTGTTAAGTTATTAAATAGTAATCCAATCATTGATACTTTTATAGCATTTGTCATTGTTTGGTTTTTATACATCTTCTTCATAGGAAAATAAAGGTTTATCGATTCACAAACCCAATTAATTAATAAAAATATTACTCCTATAAATACCCATTTGTAATTAACTTGGTTTAATACATTTATTATATTTTCAATTCCATCTACTTTAAACATATAAATTAATAACCCAACAAAAATAACAATTATAAAAATAAAATTTATTAATGTCATTTTTCTATTTGTTGGGTTATTTGTTGTTGTTTCATTTTCCATAAAATCATCCTTTTGATTTGAAAAGAATTAAGCTTCTTCTGGTGCTTCAACTGGGCAAACTCCTGCACAAGTACCGCAAGAAATACATGCTGAATCATCAATTGCAAATCTTTCTTCACCTTGTGATATACATTGTACTGGACAAGCAGCAGCACAAGCTCCACAAGATATACATTTTTCTGTTATTTTATATGCCATTATTATTCACCTCCCTATTTTTTGTATCTTCATTTTCTAGTTTTTCTAATTCTTCTAGTTCTTGTTTATGTTGTTTTTCTTCTTCATCTTCTTTATTTATTTCTACATCTTTTATAATTTTTATATCTTTTGCCTTATATTTTTTATATATATATCCTTCTCCATCTTTTATTTTCACTCTTACAATTTCTTTAAGTGTTTCTAAATTATCAACTTCACCTTCTCCATCTGATGTTTTTACAATTGCTCCTATTTTTGGAAGTCTTGATAATTTTTCTTCATAAACATCATTTTCATATTTTAAGCAACACATTAACCTTCCACAATTTCCTGATATTTTTGCAGGATTTAAAGATAAATTTTGTCCTTTTGCCATTTTTATAGATACAGCTTCAAAGTCGCTTAAAAATTTACAACAACATAATTCTCTACCACACACTCCGTTTCCACCTATTCTTTTAACTTCATCTCTTACACCAATTTGACGTAATTCTATTCTAGTTTTATATATTGCAGCTAAATCTTTTACTAAGTCTCTAAAATCAATTCTTCCATCTGCAGTAAAATAAAATAATATTTTACTATCATCAAATTTATACTCGACATCTGTTAAAATCATATCTAATTTATGTTCTTTTATTTTTTCTTGGCAAACTTTAAATGCTTCTTTTTCCTTTTTTAAACATTCTTCATAATGTTTTCTATCTTTGTAATTTGCAATTCTTAAAATTCTTTTTAATGGTTGTAAAACCTTTTCATCTTCTACTATTCTATTAGGTATTACAACTTCTCCATATTCAATACCTTGCGATGTTTCAACTATTACATTATTACCTTTTTTTACTCTTAGATGTTTTGGATTAAAGAAGTATATTTTTCCTAATTTTTTAAATCTGACTCCTACTATATTTTTCAATTTATTTCCTCCCACATGTTAAACACCATATTGTCTATAGACATATCATAATTTGCATTTTGCTTTAATCTTTTTTTTGTGTTTTCCACAATTTTAATACAATTTGTGTATTTATAATCTGTTTTTGCCATCTTTAGTAGAATTACATTTAAGTATTCTAGCATTTCATAAATATCTTCTTTTGATTTATATAGTATTTCTGACATTTTTGTTACTTCAATTAAATCTTTTTTATTTATATTGTATATTATTTTTTCTAATTGTTCATATTGTTCTTGTTTTTCTTTTAATTCTATTGCTTTTCCGGATACTTCCTTGAAACATATCTATCATGTTTTGCGAAACATTAATATGATATTTTTCTTCTATGTATTTTTTTATTATTTCATCTTCAATTTTATTAAAATGTATAATCATACATCTTGATTTTATAGTAATTAGAAAAGAATTTTCATTTGAACCTATTAAAATTATGCTCACAAATTCTGGTGGTTCTTCTAAGGTTTTTAATAAACAATTTTGAGCTTCTATAGTCATTAAATCTGCATCATCTATTATATAAACTTTTTTGTTTGATATTATTGGTTTTTCTTGTATCTTTTTTTGTAATTCTCTTATTTGTTCTATTTTTATACTATTTCCATCTGGTTTTATAATTGAAAAATCTGGGTTTTCATGTTCTATTTTTGTAATTGATTTTGCAAATTCTATTGCAATTAATTTTTTTCCAATTCCTGATGGCCCAACAAATAAATAACTATGTGATATTTTGTTATTTTCTATTGTTTGAATTAAACTTTTCTTTACATTATCGTTTCCAATTATGTTTTCAAACACTAATTTTCACCTTTACCTAAACTTTTCCCCATTTACTTAATGGCCAAATTCTAATAGCTACTGTACTTTCTATTTTTTCTAAAGGAATACATCCAAATGCTCTACAGTCTGTACTATGATTTCTATTATCTCCCATTGCGAATACAGTATTTTCAGGAACTATAAAATCATCAAATCCTGTTCCCATTATATCTGTTACAATTCCATATTGTAAATAAGGTTCTTCAAATTCTTCGTTATTTATATAAACTTTCCCATTTGTTATTATAACATGTTCTCCAGGAAGTGCTATAACTCTTTTTATATAGCTTCTTTTTCCAATTTCTAAAAAGTTATTAATAAACCAATTGAACCCTGATTTTTCTTCATATTTTGCTACTGGATTTGTTTTATCTATTTCATATTGTGTATAATTTGTTTTTGCTGGTTCCTCAAAAGTTATAATTTGTCCTCTTTTTGGCAATGTTTTTGTTGTTCTTCCCCATCTGTTTAGCCATAATCTTTCATTTTCTATTAATGTTGGTTTCATAGAAACTTGTTTTACAATTGTTGGAGTACCTACAAAATATCTAAATAACATTGCTAAAGTAAGTGCTATTAGTATACAATATACCCATTCTAATATTTCTTTGGTTTTATCGCTCAAATTTATCGCTTCCTTTGTTTATTTTTATTTACTTTCATATTATACATTATTTTTATTAATTTAGCAATATTTTTTTTGCTCTTTCTACATCACGATTAGTTGCTGTTCTAAGATCTTTTAAAGGATAGTCTTGTTTTAGTTTTTCCCATTTATATTGCCCCATATTATGATATGGAAGTATTTCCACTCTTTGAACAGTATTTAGTGTCGCCAAAAATTCTTTTAATTTCAGCAAATCTTTTCTATCATCAGTATATCCTGGAACTAGCACTTGTCTAATCCATATAGGAATTCCGTTATCACTTAAATACTTTGCAAATTCTAATTCTAATTTATTTGACCACCCTACTAATTCTTTGCATTTTTCATCATTAATATGTTTTATATCAAGCAAAACTAAATCTGTTAATGTTAATAATTTTTTTATATCATCTGTAATTTGAAACATTCCAGATGTATCAATACATGTATGAATATTTTCTTCTTTTAATCTTGTAAAAAGTTCAATTAAAAATTTAGCTTGAATTAGTGGCTCTCCTCCAGTAACTGTAACACCACCATTTGGGCATATATAATTTTTATAATGAAGAATTTTGTCTACCACTTCATCTAAAGATCTATATTTTCCACCATTCATATGCCAAGTATCTCTATTATGACAATATTTGCATTTCAAATGACAGCCCTGAAGGAATAAGACAAATCTTATTCCTGGGCCGTCTACTGTTCCAAATGATTCAATTGAGTGCACTTTAGCATAAAATTCATTATATTTTTTCATGGATTGTTCTGTTGATAACATCTAATTGTTGCTCCTTTGTTAATTTTGTAAAGTTTACTGCATATCCTGAAACTCTTATTGTAAGTTGAGGATATTTTTCTGGGTGTTTCATTGCATCTTCTAATAGTTTTCTATCAAATACATTTACATTTATATGATGACCTGTTTGTTTGAAATATCCATCTAACATTGTTATTAAATTTGTAATTCTTTCTTCTTCTGTTTTTCCAAGTGTTGCTGGTGTTATTGAAAATGTATATGATATTCCATCTTCTGATGATTCAAATGGTAATTTTGCAACTGAGTTCATTACAGCTAATGCTCCATTTTTATCCCTTCCATGTAGTGGATTTGCTCCAGGTCCAAATGGTGCTCCTGCTTCTCTTCCATCTGGTGTTTTTCCTGTTGCTTTTCCATATACTACGTTTGATGTTATTGTTAATATAGATAATGTGTGTGTTGCATTTCTATATGTGTAATGTCTTCTTAATTTATTCATAAATGTTTTTACAACTTGTACTGCTATTTGGTCAACATCATCAATGTCATTTCCGTATTTAGGGTAATCTCCTTTAATTTCATAATCTACTGCTAAACCTGTTTCATCTCTAATAACTTTTACTTTTGCAAATTTTATTGCTGATAATGAATCTGCTACAACTGATAAACCTGCTATTCCACATGCCATTGTTCTATATACTTCTCTATCATGCAATGCCATTTCTAGTGCTTCATAGCAATATTTATCATGCATATAGTGTATTGCATTTAATGCTTTTATATATATTTTTGATACATAATCCATCATTTGTTCAAATTTTTCCATTACTTCGTCATAATCTAAATATTCTGAAGTTATTGGTGCAAACTCTGGTGTTATCTGTTTTCCAGATTTTTCATCTCTTCCACCATTAATTGCATATAATAATGTTTTTGCTAAATTTGCTCTTGCTCCAAAGAATTGCATTTGTTTTCCTAATCTCATTGGAGATACACAACATGCTATTCCATAGTCATCTCCTAATGTTATTCTCATTAAGTCATCATTATCATATTGAATTGATGATGTTGTTATTGATAATTTAGTTGTAAATCTTTTAAATCCTTCTGGTAATCTTGTTGACCATAATACTGTTAAATTTGGTTCTGGTGCAGGTCCTAAATTTTGTAATGTGTGTAACATCCTAAATGAATTTTTAGTAACTAGTGTTCTTCCATCAATTCCCATACCACCAATACTTTCAGTTACCCATACTGGGTCTCCACTAAATAATTCATTATATTCTGGTGTTCTTAAGAAACGCACAATTCTTAGTTTCATAACAAAATGATCCATAATTTCTTGTGCTTTTTCTTCTGTTAATACTCCATTTTTTAAATCTCTTTCAAAATAAATATCTAAAAATGTTGTATTTCTACCAATACTCATTGCAGCACCATTTTGTTCCTTTATTGAACCTAAATATCCAAAATATAGCCATTGTACAGCTTCTTTTGCATTTTTTGCAGGTTTTGAAATATCAAATCCATATTTTTCTGCCATTACTTTTAGTTCATTTAAAGCTTTTATTTGTTCACTTGTTTCTTCTCTTTGTCTAATTATTTTTTCTGTTAATTCATCTACATTTAAAACATCTAATTCTTTTTTCTTTTCTTCAATTAATACATCTATTCCATATAGTGCAACTCTTCTATAATCTCCTATAATTCTACCTCTTCCATATCCATCTGGAAGTCCTGTAATTAAGTGAGATGACCTAGCTGCTCTTATATCTGGTGTATATACATCAAATACTCCATCATTGTGTGTTTTTCTATAATTATGAAAAATGTCTTCAACTTTTTCATCTAATTTTCTTCCATAAGCTTCACAAGATTTTTCAACAATTCTTATTCCTCCAAATGGCATAATAGCTCTTTTTAAAGGTTTATCTGTTTGAATTCCTACTATTTCTTCTAATTTTTTATCTATATATCCAGCTTCATGTGATGATATTGTTGATACAGTTTTTGTATCTATATCTAACACATTGCCTTCACATTCTTGTTCTTTTTTATATAAATCTAAAACTTTATTCCAAAGTTTGTTTGTTTTTTCTGTTGGCCCTGATAAAAATATATCATCTCCTTCATATGGTGTATAATTTTTTTGTATGAAATCTCTTACATTTATTTCTGTTTGCCAGTCTCCTGAGTTAAACCCTTTCCATTGTTCAAAATTCATATTATTACCTCCTTTTTTAAGTTTATTATTTACATTTTTTACGAATAATATAATAGCACAAATATAAAATATAATCAATGTAATTTTGCAACTTTTTTTTAAAAAAATCTTTATTTAGACTTCTAATTATTTATCCCCTGTTTAATGTTATAAATATAAATAAAAATTACGTTCCTTACTGGTCAAACTGCGCGTCACTTATTTTTCTTTATATTTATCACTTACATGTATTTATAGTTATATTAAAATGAATAGCAACTAAAAAAAAGATTTTCTATAAAATATTTTACGAAAATCTTGTTTTTTATATTTATATATTTATTATTATTCAGATTCAGAATCTGATTCTGCAATTACTTGTGCAATGTTATAAATAAGTTTTTGTTTTTCTGGAGAACAACTTTTTAATAATTCTGCAAATTCTTCATCTAAATAATTACTTGCATTGCTTGCTGCACCATTTAAAATATATCCTTCTGTAACATCTAACAGACAACACAACTGATTTAATCTTTTTAAATTTATATGTGAGTTTCCTCTTTCTACTCTACTTAAAAATGCTACTGAAATATCAATTTTTTCTGCTAAATCCTCTTGTGTATAATTTTTAGCAAGTCTTGCTCTTTTTATTCTTTGACCTATTACATTATAGTCTATTGCCATTTTTATCACCTTCCTATTCTTCTTTATCTCGTATAATAGCATTTTATAGTTTAAATTTACAGAAACTAATTATGTGATTTTAATTTATAAGTTTATTTCTATTTAATATCTTATTTTTATTTATTAACGGAAAAATGAATTAGATAGAAAAAACGAGAAAAAAAGAGATAATTTGCCATTTTATGAGAAAAAAGTATAAAAATGAAAAAAATATCTAAAAAAAAATTAATTAAATTTGACAAATTGTCCTAAAAAAAGTATACATAATTTGATTTTTGGCAGAATATATAGTATAATAGATGTTGGTCGCGTTTTAAAAAAAAGCAAAAAGGAGTGTGAATTTTTATTTTAAATAGTAAAAAAATAAAATACTATACTAAAGAATTGTTTAAAATTTTTAGCATTACTAGTATTGGTTTTAGTTTTATATTCGCGATAATATTAATTAAATATAAACCAGTATATAGTGTAAGTATTTCTGGAGTAAACTTAGGTTATATAAGCAATAAAGATAATTTCGAAAAAGAAATTATAGATTCAGTAATTTCATCTTCTAATAATAAAATTATTGATTCAGTTGATATGAAAGAAACTCCAAAATATGAGTTAAAACTTGCAGATAAATCACTTAAGACAAACGAGATCCAAATAATTAATAATATAGAAGAAGACTTAGAAATAACATATAAATATTACGATATTGCAGTAAATAATGAAACAGCATCTTCAGTTAATACCCTTGAAGAAGCAGAACAATTAATAGCTGAATTGAAAGAAGATAATACAAATAATAAAGATATTGACTTATCTATTTTAGAAAAATACACTCAAAATGAAGAAGAAGTTAATACAACAGAAATTGAAACAGCAAAAACAACTATTCAAGACAAAGTTAACAAGAAAGCAGAAGAAATAAGAATACAAGAAGAGCTTGATTCAATGCCAGATGTAAATGGAATAAAACTTGCTGTAAAACCTGTAACAGGTACTATTTCTTCAAGATATGGAGTACGTAGTAGTATAAGAAGCTCTACACATACAGGATTAGACATTGCGACACCTAATGGAACACCTATAAAAGTAGTTGCAGATGGTACTGTAACTGGTGCTAGCTACAATGGAGCCTATGGAAACTTAGTAAAAATAGACCATGGAAATGGTGTTGAAACTTGGTATGCTCATACTAGCAGAATGTATGTATCAGTTGGTCAAACTGTTAAAGCAGGAGATATAATTGCTGCTGTTGGTTCAACTGGAAACTCTACAGGTGCTCATTTGCATTTTGAAATTAGAATAAACGGTGAGCATGTAAATCCACAAAATTATTTGTATAAATAATTGAATGTTTATTTTTTAAAAGCTATAAAATCAAAAATGATTTTATAGCTTTTTTTATTTTATATAAAGTGTAGGACGTGAAGAATTGATGCTATTGCTATTGGTCGGACTGCTGCCAAAGCGATAAGAAGCTGGATAGTTAGAGCCATAGTCGTTATAATAGCCTCCGCCTATAAGTTCGAGTGCCAGTGTAGTAAGCCTCTTGGGTCAATTCCCAGCAATTTCCTGCTATGTCATATATTTTATTTGCACTCCATGATTCTTTATATCCTGTTATCTGTTTTGAACCATGTCCTGTTTCTGTATTATTAATATAATTTCCCCATGTACTTGAATTTGTTATACTTTTCTTTTCTCCATGTTCTAAGATATATTTACATACCATATCCCACTGGCATCCCCATATCATTCTTGACTCTACTTCATTTGTTGTAAATCCTTTACATGCTTTATATAAATTATACCAATTTTGATTTGTTAATACTGTATTAGATACTTCTGTTGGATTATCTACACTTCCTGTTAACTCATATCTTCCTACATAAAATCCTCCATATTTTCCTACACTTGCTATCATTTCTTCATAATCTTTTACCAAGTTTTGTGCCATATCTACTAAACTACTAAATCCTGCTGTACCATAATTTGCATAATCATATTGAGTACCATTACCTACTACTAAATCCGGCTCTCTATAATATGGCGAACTTGTTGTTCCAGGTGTTGTTCTTGCAAGTGCATTACCATTTTTATCATTTATTATTCCGCTTTTACTTGCCATTGATGCTGTTACTGATGTGTCTCCTGAAGTACCACATAATGTATATGGTGCTCCTGATGTAGTAATCATATTATTTACATTATCAACTGGTATCCATACCCATTCATTTTCTTTACTGTCTTTTACTACTAATCCGTCTTCTATAGTTGGCTTTGTTTCTCCTTCCTGCACAACTTTATAATCTTTTGGGATTACCGCTGTATCTTCTCCATCATTATATTTTGTGTTTTCTGCAACTGCTGTTGTAGGCGGAGTTGTTACTGTTGCCATTCCTTTTGCTACTTCTCCTTCTCCATCTATATCATATATATTTCCTGTTTTTGTGAATTTTACTGTTAATGATGAATCTGTTTCTGCTTCTATACTTATATTTTTTATATTATTGGTTATTGTATCTTTTAATGTTGCTATTACTAAATTACCTCTTTTATTCTTTCCCATTGCCTCTACTACTGCTTGGTCTAACGCTTCTTTTTCATCTGCCCTTTCTGATGAATCTTTTGCCTCTCCTGCTTTATTTATTAATCCATTATCTCCTGTTAATACTGCTACACTTATCCCAGCAAGTATAATTAAAACTATTATTGTTACTATTAAAGAAATTAAAGTTATTCCTTTATTTTTTGAATATCTTCTATTTTTTAACTTTTTCATTCAAACTCTCCTTTCTTCCTAATCTTTCGTTTTTCTATTTACAAAAAATAGACTTAAATCATACTTTATTTTATAAATAAAGTTAAATTAAGTCAATATCTTTTATATCATTTTTTCAAAATTTAATTCAAGATTTTTTATCTTATTAAATCAATAATATAAATTATTCTCAAGTTTATTAATATAAAAATTAGAAATGTCCATCAGGACCCAACCCTAAATGGACATCGCTCTTATTACAGTATCTATATATTCATCATAAATTTCTTTTGCATCAACTTTTCTATTCTTTTTTAATCTAAAAAGTAAACTTGAAAATGTAACCCCAAAAATACCAAAAGCTAAATTTTCTGCATTACCTTCATAAAAAATTCCTTCTTTTATTCCTTCTCTTATTACTTCTTCCATTTTTGAAATATATTCAAATAAAACTTTCTGGCACTTTTTACTTCTTTCAGTTTCTCCAAGTGTTTCGCTCATTACTACTGTTACAAATTCTTCATATTTTATTATGCTTTTTATTTGAACTAATATTATAGCTTTTAATTTATCTAATGCATTGTTACAATGTCTAAATTTTATTTCTATACTATTACTCAAAAGTTTTGATGCATCATCTAATAGAAAATCAAATACATCTTCTTTTGTTGGAAAATGATAATACAAAGAACCTTTAGCGACACCAGCAACTGCTGTTATCTCCTCTATACTAGTGCTTTCATATCCTTTTTCTGAAAATAATTTAATTGCTGTATTAAAAATTCTTCGCTTGGTTCTGTTCATTTATGCCTCCAATATTTTTTTCATTTCCTCTTGTCTTTTTACTTTTTTTGTTGTTGTTTTTATTAATTCTTCATCTGTTGTTATCAGATTCTGAATATGTTTATATCTTGGAAATGTTGTATTTATTTCTTTTATTTGCTCCCATAATATTTTGTCTAATTCTTCTTTAGTTTTATCTTTATATTTTTCTTCTATTGTTTCTTTATCATATACAACTTTCACTGATAATTTTACATCATTTTCATCATTTTTGCAAGGCATTCCAAAAACCATTGATTCACTTACTAATTCTAATCTATTTATTAACATTTCAGCTTCTTCTGGAAAAACTTTTTTTCCATTTTTTAATACAATCATGTTTTTACTTCTTCCAGTTAAATATAATAATCCATCTTTATCAAAATATCCTAAATCTCCTGTATAAAACCATCCATCTTTTAAAACTTCGGATGTCAATTCAGGCATTTCATAATATCCAAGCATTATATTTGGACCTTTTACTCTTATCTCTCCTATTCCTTCTGAATCTTTATTTACAATTTCTATTTCATCGTTAATCATAGGAATTCCAACAGAACCATATTTTCTTACTTTATATGTTTCTGCAGCAATAACTGGTGCTGTTTCACTAAGCCCATATCCTTGCAAAGTTGTTACACCTAAACTATTGAAACCTTTTAAAGAAACTGGGTCAGATGGAGCTCCTCCTGAAATTACAAGCCTTAATTCTCCTCCTAAAGCTTCTAATACTTGTTTAAATAGTTTTCTTCTTACATCTATATGTAACTTTAAAAGAAAATTACTAACTTTTGTAGCTGTTTCTATTAATTTAGTTTTTCCTTGTTTTTCTACTTCTTTCATTATAGCTTTATATATAGCTTCTGTTAGAACAGGTACACCTATAAATAAAGTAACTTTATATTCAACTAGATTTTGCTTTATATATCTTAGACCATCTGGAAATGTATTTTTCACACCACATGCTAGCATTAATAATAAACATGTTGAACCAAATATATGGTGAAAAGGTAAAAATGCAATATTTGTATCTGTACTTCTTATATCTTCAACACATTGAAGTGCATATACATTTGAAGCAACATTTTTTTGTGAAAGCATTACAGCTTTTGACTTTGAAGTTGTTCCAGATGTAAAAAGTAAAATATTCATTACATTTTCATCAATTTCAAAATCTATATATTCTTTATTTCCTTCTTTTATTAATACTTTTCCTTTTTCAACTAAATCTTTAACATTTTTATATCCATCTAATTCACTCATACAAATAAATTCTTTAATATTAGAATGGCCTTTTTTCTTAATTTCTTGTATTCTATCTAAAAGTTTTTCATCAAAAACAATTGCATCTGCCTTACTTCTAATAAGAGAATTTTCAAGCTCATCTAGTTGCAAATCTTTATCTAATGGAATAGAAACAATACCACCTAACAAGTTTGCCAAATGAGCCAAAACCCATTCATATCTGTTTTTACCAATAACTGCAACTCTTTTGCCTTTTAATCCCATATCAAAAAATGCAGTTCCAAGTCTATTTGTATCTTCTAAAAGTCTTCTATAAGATATATTTTCGTAATTTACTTCTTTTCCAATTTTATGTTTTATAACAAACGCAATTTGTTCATTGTACTTATAAGCTGAATTATAAATCATTTCTTTAATATCTTTAAATTCTTTAGCATCAAAAATTTTTTCTTTTTTCATAATTTTAACTCCTTTTTCAACCAATAGGGACGGGTTTGTTTTGGTTGAATTTTTTTCATATTAGTTATATCACTTTTTTTTAAAAAAGTCATTAGACTAGGCGGTCAGTTTGGAGGGATTAAGGGACGCCCCTTTTTTCCCTCTTTTGGGGATTAGGGGACACCCCTTGGATCATTGGGGCACTACTCCATTTGGAACATATTATCCTTATTTTTAATTTATGATTGATTGGAGTAAAAAATATATAAATATAAAAAATAGAAA
>CAZBMU010000006.1:0-27089 GCA_964493175.1 uncultured Clostridium sp. | reverse complement strand
ATGCACATGGAAGAATGAGTGGAAAACAAATAGAAGAAATAATGCAAGATTTTATTGACAAAAAGTCAAATGTATTAGTATGTACAACTATTTTAGAATCTGGAATTGATATTCCAAATGTTAATACTATAATTGTAGAAAATGCAGATAGAATGGGCTTGGCGCAATTATATCAAATTCGAGGTAGAGTAGGTAGAGCTGAAAGACAAGCATATGCATATATAACTTATAAAAAAGATAAACTTTTATCAGAAGTTGCAGACAAGAGACTAAAAGCAATAAAAGAATTTACAGAATTTGGTTCAGGATTTAAAATAGCAATGAGAGATTTAGAAATACGTGGAGCAGGAAGTTTGCTTGGAGAAATACAATCAGGACATTTAGAACAAGTTGGATATGATACTTATTGTAATTTATTAGATGAAGTAGTAAAAGAAATGAAGGGAATAAATGTAGAACAAGAAGTTGAAGTTCAAATAGACTTAAATGTTACAAGCTATATTCCAGAAGAGTACATTGAAAGTAGTGAACAAAAAATTGAAATATATCAAAATATTGCATTATGTAAAAATGAAGAAGATATTCAAAATGTAATTGATGAAATAATAGACAGATTTGGAACTATGCCAAGCGAATTAGAAAACTTAATAGGAATTGCAAGAATTAAATATTTAGCAAAAAAGCTGAATATAGAAAAGATTGCAAGTAGAAAAAACATGGTTGTATTTACATTTTCACCAAAAGCAAATGAAAACCAAATTGATATTTCTAAATTAGTTAAATTATATGGTAATAAAATTAAATTCTCTGCAGGAATTAAGCAAATGATTTCTTTAGAAGTTGGTTCTGCTAATGAAAGGGAGATTTTAAACAACGTTACAAAATTTCTAAAAGCTATTGAATAGATGTATATAAATATTTAATATTTTAAATTATTTAACCCTGCTTAACGTGATGAAATATAAATAAAAATTTCGTTCCTTACTGGTCAAACTAATCATATAAATATATTATATTGTTTCATAATTTGATAAGTTAATCTATCTAATCTATATGTTTTTGTGTTTGACCAAACTGCGCGTCACTTATTTTTCTTTATATTTATCACTTGCGCGGGCTAAATAAAATTAAAGAAATTAAAAATACATTAATGAAAGAAGGTTTAAGATGAAGGTTATTTCAAGTAAGGATAATGAACTTATTAAACATATTAGAAAATTGAAAGAAAAAAAAGAACGTGATATTAGTAATGAGTATTTAATTGAAGGTGTAAAATTAGTAGATGAAGCAATTAAGGAAAATGCTAGTATTAAAAAAATAATATTGTGTGATGATTGCGAGAAAACAGAATCAATACCTAAAGATTTGATGTATGAAATTGCAAAATTTGATTGTGTTTATGTAACAGATAAAATATTCAAATTAATTTCAGAAGTTAATACTCCTCAGGGAGTTCTTGCAATTATAGAGAAAAATAACATTCAGAAAGAAATTGATTATAAGCAAGATATAATAGTTGCTTTAGATGATGTGCAAGACCCAGGAAATTTAGGTACAATTTTAAGAACTATAGATAGTGTCGGACTTACGCAAGTATTGGTTTCAAAAAATACAGCAGATAGTTACAATCCAAAGGTTGTTCGTTCAACTATGGGGGCTATTTTCAGGGTTAAAATTGTAGAATGTGAAGATTTAAAAGAAACTTTAAGAGAAGTTAAGAAACATAAATTTAAAGTTGTTGTTACATCACTTCAGACAGATAACAGTATTTATGATATTGATTACAATAAAAAAGTAATTGTAATTGGAAACGAAGGAAGTGGAGTAAAAAAAGAAATTCAAGATTTTGCAGATGAAAAAATAAAAATTCCAATGCTAGGAAGAACAGAAAGTTTAAATGCATCAGTTGCAACAGGAGTTGTTTTGTATGAATATGTAAGGAAAAAATTAAAATAAACACTAAAATGTTTTATAATTGAAAGAAGGAATAAAAATGAAAATAAATGTGGTAATGGTAGAACCAGAAATTCCACAAAATACAGGAAATATAGCAAGAACATGTGCTGCAATAGGTGCTAAATTACACTTGGTTTATCCACTTGGATTTGATATTTCAGAAAAAGCAGTAAAAAGAGCAGGTTTAGATTATTGGGACAAATTAGAAATAGAAAAACATAAAGATTTAGCTGATTTTTTGGAAAAATATAAACCTGAAGAAAATAATGTGTTTTTTGCAACAACAAAAGGAAAACATGTATATTCAGAACCAAATTATGGAGAAATGAATGAGGTTTTTATATTATTTGGGAAAGAAACCAAAGGACTTCCAGAAGATATACTACAAAAGTATATATCAAAAACAATTAGAATTCCTATGAGAGAAACATTAAGATCATTAAATCTATCAAATTCAGTAGCAATAGTGGTTTACGAGATTTTGAAGCAAAAAAAATTTGAAGGTTTAGAAGAAATAAGTAATTATTTTTAATTTACATTTGTCGAATTTTGCGATGAAAAAATGGAGAAAAATAGGGAAAAAGCTTGGCTTTTTCCTATTTTTATGGTTTAATAGTATTAAGAGATATACTTTCAAATATAATTATAATCGAAGTTTTTTTTCAAATAATTAAATCTATTAAAAATCAAAGAAAAAAAGAGAAGGAATAACAAAAATTGACAGTAGAATAAAAATATAATGAGGAGGAATGTATTTGAAAATTTTTACTTATAATGATTATATAAAATGTATTCATACATTGAGGCTAAATGCAGTTTTACAATTAGCAGAAGAAAGTACAGAATACAATTTAGAGCTAAAAGATACAAAAAAAGAAAAAAATAAACATGATAAACTTACAAAAATTATATTAAAAAATGAAAAAGAAATGGCACAATTTATAAATCAATTTTTAGAGCCTAATAGAAAAATAAACAGTAATAATTTAGAAAAATATAAGAAAAGTTGTATAAACAAAAAATATAAAAATAAAGAAGCAGATTTAGTGTATAAGTTAAAAAGTGATGATGTATTTTTCTTAATTGAACACCAATCAAAATTAGATTATTCTATGCCATATAGAATTCTAAATTATTGTATTGATATTATGCAAGAATGGAGTAGAAATAAAAGAAATGAGATTAATATATTATATCCAATAATAGTTCCTATAATTATATATACAGGAGAAAGAGTATGGAAAATTCCAAAAAATTTCAAAGATAAACAAATATCTAATTATGTTTTTGAAAACTATAAAATAGATTTACAGTATAATCTTATAGATATTAATAAACTAACTACGAGTTTTCTATTACAACAAAAAACTATGTTTGGATATGGAATTATAATAGAAAAATCTAAAAATAAGGATGAGCTTAGACATAATATAAATCTTATTATAGATGACATAAAAACAAAAGAACAACTAGAACTATTAAGAGAAATAATAATATATTTATTTAATGGTTCAATAGAAAAACAAGTAAAAGAAGAGATATTAAATAAAATAGAAATAAAAATTGAAAAGGAGGAAGAAAGTATGGGAATGCGTGATAGAATTGTTGCAGAAAACTAACTGTTAAAAAAGTTATATCAGTATATGATATAGCTTTTTTATTTTATTAAAATTGAACCCATTGAAATTATTTTACATAAGATATTATTAGGATAAATTACAAGGAGGTAAAATATGGAGAAAATACTTGAAGTTAAAAATGTAAGTAAGAAATACCAAACAAAAAAAGGAGAAATTATTGCTATAAAAAATATGAATTTTAAGGTAAATAAAGGTGAATTTGTAAGTATTATTGGACCTAGTGGATGTGGAAAATCAACTTTACTTTCAGTAATAGCAGGATTAGAAGATAAACAAGAAGGAGAGCTTTTTATAGAAAACGAAAAAATAGATGGAATATCAAATAAAATTGGTTATATGCTCCAAAGAGATTGTTTGCTAGAATGGAGGAATATTTTAAGTAATACAATGCTAGGATTAGAAATAAAAGGAAAAAAAAATGAGCAAAGTAAAAAATATGTCGAAAAACTTCTAAAAAAATATAATTTATATGAATTTAAAGACAAATATCCATCCGAATTATCTGGAGGTATGAGGCAAAGAGTTGCGTTAATTAGAACGTTATCAGTAAAACCTAAAATTTTATTATTAGATGAAGCATTTTCAGCTTTAGATTATCAAACAAGAATAATGGTAACAAATGATATATATTCTATTTTACGAAAAGAGCAAATAACTGCAATAATTGTAACACATGATATATCAGAAGCAATTAGTATGAGCGATAGAGTATTAGTTATGACAAAAAGACCGGGAACAGTAAAAGATATTCATAAAATTGAATTTGATTTAGAAAATAGAACTCCAATAAACTGCAGAGAAAGTCCTAAATTTAGTGAATATTTCAATACTTTATGGAAGGAGCTAAGTTTAGATGAATAATTTGATGATATCTAAAGAAAGAAAAAAATATTTAAAACAAATAACAAAAAATAGAATATTGGTTTTATTAACACAAATATGTGTATTAGTAGGATTTTTATTATTATGGGAAATACTTGCAAATAAAGGCGTAATAGACAGTTTCATAACAAGTAAACCAAGCAGAATTATTGAAACTTTTATGAATTTAAGTCAAAATGACCTAGTAAAACATATAGGAGTTACAGTATATGAAACAATAATTGGTTTTCTATTTGGTACATTTTTAGGAATTTTTATTGCTATTTTATTATGGTGGTTTGATTTTTTATCTAAAGTTTCAGAACCTTATTTAGTAGTATTAAATAGTTTACCAAAAGTTGCATTAGGACCAATCATTATAATATGGGTAGGAGCAGGAACATCAGCAATAATAGTTATGGCAATTGCAATATCTTTAATAGTAACAATATTGGAGAATTTAAATGGTTTTATAAGAACAGATAAAGAAGTTATAAAAATGGCTAAAACTTTTAAGGCAAGCAAGTATCAAATTTTAACAAAAATTATAATTCCAGCAAATTTATCAACTTTTATAAATTCACTAAAAGTTAATATTGGACTTTCGCTAGTAGGTGTTATATCTGGAGAATTTTTGGTATCAAAAGCGGGACTTCGGTTATTTAATTGTATATGGAGGGCAAGTTTTTAAATTAGATTTAGTAATGACAAGTGTAATTATATTAGGAATTGTTGCAGCTGTAATGTATGGATTAGTTTTATTACTTGAAAAATTTATCCTAAAATCTAAAAAATATAATTAGGAGGAAATAATTTTGAAAAGAAAATTGATAATTAGTATTGTTGCAATTTTAGTAATTGTAATAGCTGCAATAACATTAATTTCTTTTAGAAATACAAATCAAAGTACCAATAATAATGTAAATCAAAACAAAAGTGAAACAAAGACATTAAAAACAATAAAAGTTAATGAAGTAACAAGATCTGTTTTTTATGCACCACAATATGCTGCTGTAAGTGAAGGATTTTTTGAAGAAAATGGCATAAAAATAGAACTAACAACAGCACAAGGTTCTGATGCTGTTATGACTTCAATTCTATCAGGGCAAGCAGATATTGGATTTGCAGGACCAGAAACTTCAATTTATGTTTATAATGAAGGAAAAGAAGATTATACACAAGTATTTGCACAATTAACAAAAAGGGATGGAGCATTTTTAATTGCAAGAACAGATACTGATAATTTTAAATGGCAAGACTTAAAAGGAAAAACAATAATTCCTGGAAGAAAAGGTGGAATGCCATATATGACATTTGAATATGTCTTAAAGAAAAATGGATTGACACCTGGTGTAGATGTTATTTTAGATGATAGTATAAAATTTGATTTAATGGCAGGAGCATTTACAAGTGGTAATGCAGATTATGTTACATTATTTGAACCAACAGCATCAATGACTCAGCAACAAAAAAAAGGATATATAGTAGCATCAATTGGAGAAGCAGGAGGAGAAATACCTTATACAGCATATTGTGCGAAAAAGAGTTATATAGAGAAAAATGAAGATATAATACAAGGTTTTACAAATGCAATATATAAAGGAGAAAAATGGGTAAAAGAGCATTCTAGCAAGGAAATTGCAGAGTCAATTAGTAGCTTTTTCCCAGATACAGATATGGATATTTTAATTTCATCTATTCAAAGTTATAAAGATATAGATGCTTGGAATGACACTCCAGTAATGAAAGAGGAGGCTTTTAATAGATTACAAGAAGTAATGACAGAAGCAGGTGAATTAAAACAAAAAGCACCTTATGACAAAATTGTCAATAATAAATATGCAATTCAAGCTAGGGATTAGGGGACGTCCATTTTTTCCCTCTTTTAGGGATTAGGGGACACCACTTGATTATTTGGCACTACTCTTCTTAGGAGAGGGTGTCAATATTTTTTTATTTATGATTGATTTAAGTGAAAAATAGAAATTGTTAATTATTAAATAGAGGGATGTTCAGAACAAAATGTATTATATTATTTTTTATTTCATTACTTGGCTCCATACATAAAACAATAATCTCTAAAATTATTTTATGGCACCCTTTCACTTAGTCCTCACAGCAAAGCTGTTCGACGCGAACATTTTCCATAAAATAATTTAAGAGATTCTAATTTTATTCCAGTCGCATTCGTAATTACATGCAAAATAATATAATACATTTTGAGCATGAAAGAGGCTCTATTTAATAATTTACAAGTTTTTTTGAACGAAATGAACGATTAAATAAAAAAATATTGACACCCTCTCCTAAGAAGAGTAGTGCCAAATAATCAAGTGGTGTCCCTAATCCCTAGTTTGATAAATTATGAAAAAAAGAGAATAATTAAAATAAACAAAGAATAAAAGAGAATATATAAATAAAACTTTACATATTAAACAAATCAACCAGTTGACCATATTAACTTATAATGATAAATTTACAAACAAGGAGAGTGGTCAAAATGAAAATAATTGATGCAAAAATTGATTATAAAATTATAGGTCAAAGAATAAGAAATGCAAGAAAAGAAAAGAAATGGTCTCAAGAAAAATTATCGGAGATTCTAGATGTATCAATAGAATTTATTAGTAGGGTTGAAAGGGGAAATACAAAAATAAATTTAAAAAGATTAGCTGATATTTCTTCAGCTCTAGATGTTCCAATAGAAAAATTAATTACAGGAGTTAGTACAGAATCAAAAATATATTTAAGTAAAGAATTTGAAAATCTTTTGTCAGATTGCACTCCAGATAAACAACAATTAATCTATAATATTGCAAAAATTGTAAAAAATATAAACTTTAAGTAGAAAATGCAATATGTTTGCTTTACAAAAAAGTAAAAATAGTATAAACTACATAAAGGTGATAATAAATGTATTTAAAGAGATTAGAATTACAAGGGTTTAAATCTTTTGCAGATAAAACAGTATTAGAATTTATGCCTGGAATAACAAGTGTAATTGGTCCAAATGGCTCTGGAAAAAGCAACATATCAGATAGTATTAGATGGGTACTTCGGAGAACAGAGTATGAAAGAACTAAGAGGTGGAAAATCTTTAGATTTAATATTTTCTGGAACTCAAAATAGAAAATCTTTAGGTTTTGCTGAAGCTTCTTTAATTTTTGATAATTCAGATGGAGAACTTCCAATTGAATATACTGAAGTAACAGTTACAAGAAAAATATACAGAAGTGGAGAAACAGGGTATTATATAAACAAAGTACCATGTAGACTCAAAGATATATCAGAGTTATTTATGGATACAGGTATAGGAAAAGACGGTTACTCTATAATTGGGCAAGGTAAAATAGATGCAATTTTAAGTAATAAATCAGAAGATAGAAGGAGTATTTTTGAAGAAGCAGCAGGTATTGTAAAATATAGGACAAGAAAAGAAGAATCTGAAAAAAAATTAGAAAGAACAAAATTAAACTTAATTAGAATAAACGATATATTATCTGAAATAGAAACAAATATTGAACCACTTAAAGCTCAATCTGAAAAAGCAAAAAAATATCTAAATATACATGAAGAATTAAAAAATATTGAAATTGGTTTATTTATTTATAATATTGAAAAATACAAAACAAATTTAGAAGAAATTACAAAAGATGAAGAAGTTTATACAAATCAATGTAATGAAGAAGAAGGAAGATTAGAAAGAATAAAACAATTAAAAGAAGAATTAAAACTTGAAATAGATAAAATAACATCAAACATAGAGGAAATGTCTAATATTGGGTTTGAAAGCCAAAAAGAAATTGAAATGCTAAATTCAGATATAAATGTAGCAAAAACTAGAATTGAAAACAATAAAGAAAATAGTCAAAGATATGAAAAAGAAATAGAAGATTCAGAAAAAAAATTAAATGATTTAAAAGCTGAAATTGAACAAAAACAAGAAAAAAGAGATAATTTAAAGCAAAACAAAGAAAAGTTTGAAAAAGAACTAGAAGAAAAACAAGAAGAACTAGCAAAAATAACAGAAACATTATCAGAAAAAGAATTAGAAATAGAAGGATATAAAACAAAAGTTGAAGAAAATACAGATAAAAAATATGAATTTCAATCAGAAATTCATACACAAGATATTAATTATGAAAATTATGAAAAGAGACAAAAACAAATAAAAAAAGAAATTTCTTCTAATATATCTGAATTAGATAGTACACGTCTTGAAAAAGAAGAAATAGCCAAAGAATTTTATGAAATAGATAATAAAAGAAACAAAATTGTAAAAGATATTCAAGAAATAAACAAGAAAAAAGAAGAAGCTGAAATAAAAATAAAAAAATATGAAACAAACATAAATACATTTCAAAGTGACTTAAGAATAAAAGAATCAAAATTAAAATTTTTAATTGAAACAGAAAAGGAAAAAGAAGGATATATAAAAAGTGTAAAATCATTACTTAAAGATTGTGAAAATATAAAAGAGCTTGGAAAAGGTATGAATGGTGTTTTAGCAAATATTATAGAAGTTCCAGAAAAATACCAAACTGCAATTGAAATGTGTTTAGGCGCAAGCCTGCAAAATATAGTAACAGAAACAGAAGAAGATGCAAAGAAACTAGTTGAACATTTAAGAAAAAACAATCTTGGAAGAGCATCATTTTTACCATTAACATCTGTAAAAGGTAAAAAAATAAATAATATTAAAGGAAAAGACAATGGAGTTATTGGTATTGCATCTGATTTAATAAAATATGACAAAAAATATGAACAAATTATTTTAAATCTTCTTGGTAGAACAGTAATAGTAGACAATATGGATAATGCTATAAAAGTTTCAAAAAATAATGGTTACACATTTAGAATAATAACAATTGAAGGAGATATAATAAACCCTTCGGGAGCAATTACAGGTGGATCAGTATCTAAAAAAACTGTAAATATTTTAGGTAGAGGAAAAGAAATTGAAAAATTAAAAAAAGAAATTCAAAAGGTAAAAGATAATATTTCAAAACTTGAAAAGGAAAAACATCAATATAAAAATTCAATAGAAGGAACATTAGAAAATGCTACAAGACTAGAAAAAGAACTACAAGAAATTGATATTACATATGCAACTAAAAAGCAAAAGCTAGAATCAATTGAAGAAAATATATCAAAATTAGAGAAAAGATTAAATAATTTAAAAGATGAACAACAACAGATTGAAGAAAATAAAAAACAATCTATTTTAAATAAAGAAAAGATACAAGAAGATATTAAAATTTTAGAAAATGAAACTGAAAAATTAAGTAAAATAATAAAAGAATTTGCAGAATTAAATAAAGATAATCAAAAATATGTTGATGATTTGAATTTTGACATAACAAACTTAAAAATATCTGTATCGTCATTTGATGAAAGTGAAAGTTCTATTGAAGAAATACAAGAGAGGATAAGAATAGAAATTGAAACTACAAATTCAAGTATAGAAAATAAAAAAGTACAAATACAACAAATAAAACAAGATAATTTTGAATTAGAAAGATCTATAGAAGAAACAAAAGAAAAAATAGAAAAAATAAAAGAAGATGTAAATAATAGTGGTTCAAAAATTGAAAATTTAAAACAACAAAGAATAGAAAAAAATAAAAATCTTGAAAAACAAGAAGATGAAATTACAGAAAAGTTTAAAATAATTGAAGAACTAAAAGGACAAATTGTTAAAGTAGATATTAAGAAAACAAAAATACAAGATGATATGAATTCAATTATTAACAAAATGTGGGAAGAATATGAATTAACTCCAAATAATGTACCTGAATATAAAAAGCCAGAAAATGTTGCTTTAACACAGAAAAAGGTAAATAGTTTAAGAAAAGAGTTAAAAGAACTTGGAAGTGTTAATATAGACGCAATCGAAGAATATAAAAACATGAAAGAAAGATATGACTTTATGTGTGAACAAAGAGTAGATTTAGAAGACACAATGGCAAAATTAAGACAAATTATAAATAATATGACAAGTACGATGAAAGAAGAGTTTAAAACAAAGTTTGAACTTATTAACAATAATTTTGGAGAAGTATTTAAAGAATTATTTGGTGGAGGAAATGCATCTTTAAAACTAGAAGATGAATCTAATATATTAGAATGTGGAATTCAAATTAATGTACAACCACCAGGAAAAAAACTACAAAACATGATGCTTTTATCAGGTGGAGAAAAAGCATTTACAGCAATAGCAATTTTATTTGCAATTTTAAAAATAAATCCAGCACCATTCTGTGTATTAGATGAAATTGAAGCAGCTTTAGATGATGTTAATGTATTTCGTTTCGCAGATTATTTAAAGAAATTTTCAAATGAAACTCAATTTTTAGTTATAACACATAGAAAAGGAACAATGGAAGTTGCAGATACAGTATATGGAGTAACTATGGAGGAAAAAGGGATATCAAAACTTTTATCTATGAAATTAAAAGTTTAGTTGTTCCAATTAATATAATTAAAATCCCAGAAATAATAGACCACATATTATTAGGAAGATGGCTAATG
Source organism: uncultured Clostridium sp. (assembly GCA_964493175.1). Taxonomy (GTDB): domain Bacteria; phylum Bacillota; class Clostridia; order TANB77; family CAG-508; genus CAG-269. The sequence goes on along the minus strand of CAZBMU010000006.1, from coordinate 16,101 downwards.
TTATTTAGTTGTCTTCCTAAAAAAATGCCTAAATTCAAAAATAAAAATTGAAAAATTGCAATTAAAAAAGGAAAAAGAATATTATTAACACCAATAATTGTACCTCCAATTCCAATACAAAAACTATCTAAAGAAAGTGCGATACTTAAAAATATACATTCTTTTAAATCAATTGAATTTGAATAATCAAAATCAAAAGAAATATCATTTTTTTTAAAATACTGTAAAAAAAAGAAAATACCAACAAATATCAATAACAAATTCCCAATATATTTTAATAAATTTTCAGGAAAAAGAAGTTTTACTATATTTCCTAATAATAAAGAAAAAGAAGTAACTAAAAATGAAATAATAAATAAAATAATTATTCCAATTTTAGAAATCAAAGTTTTTTTTATTCCATAAGAAATTCCTATTCCTAATGAGTCAATACTGCTTGATATTGCTAAAATAATTGAATTTAATAGCATGATTTTAGCCTCCTAAAACATATTATGACAAGATTTATCAATTTGTTACATAATTTAATATATGTTTGATTAAGTAATATTATTTGGACAACCTGCATAAGATATAACAGGAGGATAAGAAAATGTGGGAAAACTTAAGAAAAGAGGAAGTTTTGAATTTACTAAAAACTAATAAGAGAGAGGGGTTGGTAAAGGAAGAAGTTATAATAAGAATAAGTAAATATGGAAAAAATAAATTAGAAGAAAAGAAAAAAGATGCTTTAGTTATAAAATTTATAAGACAATTTAATGATTTTATGATTCTTATTTTAATTGCAGCATCAATTGTTTCAGCTGGTATTTCATTTATTCAAGGTGAAAATGATTACATAGATTCAATAATAATAATTGGAATTGTTATTTTAAATGCTTTTATGGGAGTTATTCAAGAGGCTAAAGCAGAAAAATCAATTGAAGCATTAAAAGAAATGACACCTACAAGAGCAAAAGTTATAAGAGATAGTTTAACAAATATAATAAATGCTGAAGAATTGGTTCCTGGAGATATTATTATTCTAGAAGCTGGTAATTATGTTCCTGCAGATTGTAGATTACTTGAAAGTCATAACTTAAAAATTGAAGAATCAAGTTTAACTGGTGAAACTGAACCAGTTTTAAAAGATTCTGAAATTATTTGTAAAAAAGATATACCATTAGGTGATAAAATAAACATGGCTTTTATGGCTAGTATTGTTGTTAATGGCTCAGCAAAGGCGGTTGTAACAGATACAGGAATGAATACAAATGTTGGAAAAATAGCTAATATGATTATTAAAGATGAATCACCAGAAACACCTATACAAAAAAAGTTATCTCATGTTGGTAAAATATTAGGAATAGTTTGTCTTGCTATTTGTATAATTATATTTGCAATAGGTTTATTAAAAAAGATTGAACCAGTGGAAATGTTTATGACATCTGTAGGACTTGCAGTAGCTGCAATTCCTGAAGGATTACCTGCAATTGTTACAATTATGCTATCAATTGGTGTTACGAAAATGGCAAAAAATAATAGTATTATTAGAAAATTGCCAGCAGTAGAAACTTTAGGTAGTAGCAAAGTAATTTGTTCAGATAAAACAGGGACTTTAACACAAAATAAAATGACAGTTGTAGAAATAAAGTCTGACGCTCCAAAATTCACATCAGAACTTGCTTGTATGTGCACTGATTGTAATATTATTTATGAAGATGGTAAGATTAAAGTACAAGGAGAACCAACAGAAATTGCACTTGTAAATAGTGCTTTAAATATTAATATAAATAAAACTGAATTATATAGAAAAATGCCAAGAGTTAATGAAGTTCCATTTGATTCAAATAGAAAAATGATGACAACAATTCATAAAATAGGAAGTAAATTTCGAATTATTACAAAAGGTGCACCAGATATTTTATTAGAAAAATGTATAATATCTATAAATGATAAAAAAAGAATACAAAGAGATAATTTATCTATGGCAGATAAAGCTTTAAGGGTAATAGCAGTTGCTTATAAAGATTTAGATAGATTACCATCTAAAATTGATACATTAAATGTTGAAAATAATTTGAATTTTGCACGGTTTAATTGGAATGATTGATCCACCAAGAGAAGGTGTTAAAGAGGCGGTAAAAACTTGCAAAAGAGCAGGTATAAAAACAGTTATGATTACTGGAGACCATATTGCTACAGCAAAAGCAATTGCAAAGCAGTTAGATATTTTAAGTGTACATGATATGGCAATAACTGGTCAAGAATTAGATGAAATTTCACAAAAACAATTAGAAAAGGAAATTGAAAATTATTCTGTATTTGCAAGAGTGACTCCAGAACATAAAGTTAGAATTGTAAAGGCATGGCAAAGTACAGGAGCAGTAGTAGCAATGACAGGAGATGGAGTAAATGATAGCCCTGCTTTGAAAAATGCAGATATAGGAATTGCAATGGGGAAAAATGGAACAGATGTAGCAAAAAATGCATCTGATATGATATTAACAGATGATAATTTTGTAACAATTGTTAAAGCTGTAAAACAAGGAAGGAATATATATGACAATATAAGAAAAGCAATACATTTTTTAATTGCAACAAATATAGGAGAAATAGTTACAATATTTATGGGGCTATTATTAGGATTCAAATCACCATTACTTGCTATTCAATTATTATGGGTAAATTTAGTAACAGACTCATTCCCTGCAATTGCTATTGGTTTAGAACCTCCTGAACAAAATATAATGAGCAGAAAACCTCAAGACAGTAGAAAAAGCTTATTTGCAGATGGTTTATGGAATAAAATAATAGTAGAAGGATTAATGATTGGAATGCTAACTTTAGTTGCATTTAGTATAGGAAATAAATATTTCAGTTTAGAAGTTGGAAGAACAATGGCATTTATTTCATTAGGAGTGTTAGAACTTGTCCACAGTTTTAATATAAAAAGTGAACAATCTATATTTAAAATTGGAATTTTTGAAAATAAATTTTTAATTGGAAGTTTTGTATTGGGATTTTTTATACAGACTATTGTAACAATTATACCAAGTTTTGCTGAAGTTTTTAAATTGATTCCTTTAAATCGAACTCAATGGATTATTACTCTTATTATATCAGTGCTACCAATACCTATTATGGAATTGCAAAAGAAATTGAATGAAATTAAATTTGGGAGAGTTGTATATAGTCAAAAACAAAGAATTTAAATATTTTAAAAGTCTTAGTTATTATAAATTAATATCTAAGACTTTTCAATTTTTAATAAAATTTAAAATTTCTTCATCTGGAAGGTTAAGAGCTTTTACTAATTTTTTAAAAGTAGAAACTCTGGTATTTTCCTCGTTATGTTCGAGCCTTTGTAAATGTCGCCAGCTAATGCCTATTATTTCAGCTAATTGTTCTTGTGATAAATTATTTTTTAGTCTATATTCTCTAATCATTTTTCCTCCTCTAAACTTCTAGTTTAATAATTATAATATAGGTGATAGTGAAAAAAAACGATATTTTTGTCGTCGGTATCAAAAAAATACACTTTTTTATTAAAAATATTTTAAAAATGTATACAATTTGTTAGCTTTAAAGTATAAAGTTACTTTTAGCCAAGTGTTATACACAAATATGTCGAATTTTGCGATGAAAAAATCTTTACAAATGGAAAAAAATGTATTATAATACCAAAAGAGTTAACTCAAAATAAATTTTTAAATCAATTTTTTGATTCACTTTTAATCTAAAAAATCCAAAACTAACAAAATAAAAAAGGAGGTAAAAAATTAACATATTTCGTTATGGTACAATATATTTTAATATTGTTAGCTTTATTATATCTATAATAATTTTTCTAAGTTCAACTATATTTTTTTCAAACATTAAGTATTTACAAAAGAAAAGTAGTTTTAAAGAAGGTTTTAAAGTTCAAAATATATCAGTAAATAATAAAATAGAGAAAACCAAAGTAAAAATTACAAAAGAATGGTATTTAGAAATTCCAGCAATAGAATTAAAAGCAGATATAAAAGAAGGCACAACAAAAGAAACTATGGATAAATATATAGCACATTTTGAAGAAACCTCCAAAAACCTTGGAAACATTGGATTAGCAGCACACAACAGAGGTTACGAAAATAACTATTTTGAAAAATTAAAACAACTAAAAGAAGGAGATATTATTATTTATACATATCAAGAAAACAAAAGAGAATATGAAGTTATGAATCATAAAATTATAAAAGATACTGATTGGACAAGTTTAGAACAAACAAAAGAAAATATAATTACACTAATAACATGTGTAGAAAATCAGCCTGAGTACAGAAGATGTATACAAGGTAAAGAAAAAATAAAATAAAGAAAGGAAGGAAAAGTTTGAAAAAAAATTTATTAAAAATACTTAAAAAGCTAGGAATAGGTTTAACAATAATAATTTTAAATATATTTGGATTAATTAATGTTGTGAATGCTGAAAATAATAATACGGCAAATATTTATATGGTATGTGATTGTGGAAATTTATTAACATATAAAGGCTCACCTGTTAAAGTAAGTTATGTAGAATATACAAATGATGGAATTCATTATCCAGCATATTGTATGGATAAAAGTAAGCCTGGAGCAGAAAGTGGAGCATATACAGTTTCAGTTCAAAAAGTTGTACAAGATGTTGGATTATGGAGGAGAATTATAAATGGATATCCTTATAAAACAATAGAAGAGTTAGGAGTTGCAAATAAAGAAGAAGCATTTACAGCAACAAAACAAGCAATTTATTGTTACATACATAATAATAATCCAGCCGATTACGGAGCAATTGGAGAGGCAGGAATTAGAACTTTAAATGCTATGAATAAAATTATTTCAAATAGTAATAGCTCAACAGAAACAAAAATATCTAGTACAATTACAATAAACAAAGATATAAGTGGTTGGAAACAAGACGAAATAGACAAAAACTACATATCTAAAACATACAAAGTATCAGCTGGTGCTCAAATTGAAAATTATAAAATAATAATAACAAAAGATAATAGTGAAAATTTAGGAGGGATAAAATTAACAGATGAAAAAAATAAAGAAAAAGATGAGTTCTCTTCAAATGAAAATTTTAAAATATTAGTTCCAATAAAAAATATGAATGAGAAAGGAAGTTTTAATTTAAAAGTTGAAGCAAAAATAAAAACAAAACCGGTATTATATGGAATTGCACCTAATAGTGGATTCCAAGATTATGCATTAACAACAGCATTTTTCGAAGATGGAACAGGAAATATAAAAGATGAATATTTTAAAAATGAGACCAAAATTATAATTGTAAAAAAAGATCAAGAAAGTGGAAAAATTATTGAAGGAACAGAATTTGAATTACTGAACGATAAGCTGGAAGTAGTATATAGTAATTTAAAAACAGATAAAGAAGGAAAAATCATAATAGAAAATTTAGTTCCTGGAACCTATTTTATAAAAGAAACAAAATCTACTGATGGTTATGAAATTTATGATAAATTGATAAAGATTGAAACTGAATTAAATCAAGAGATAACTGTAACTGTAAACAATAAAAAACAAGAAAAACCAAAAACTGAAATAACAAAAAATTCAAAATCAGTAAAAAAACTTCCAGTTACAGGAATGTAAGAAAAATAAAAAATCACCAATACTAAAATTAAAAATTAGTTGGTGATTTTTTAAATTTTGTTGAAAAAAAAATAAAAACCGTATATAATAAAAATGTGAAAGAAGGGATAATTAAATGAAGAAGAATTTTATAATAAGAAATATAGTTCTAATAATAGTATTATTAGTAATAATATCAGTAGGAATTTATAGTTTAATTAAAAAAAATGCAAGAAATTATGAAATTGCAAAAGTAGAACATTATAATTACTTTGTATTAAAACAAGATAATTTATCAGGAATTATAGATAGAAGTGGAAATATAATAATAGATGTACAATATGATGATATAAAAATTCCAAATCCAGAAAAAGCAATTTTCATATGTTATCAAGGAGATAACACTAAAGTGTTAAATGAAAAAAATGAAGAAATAATTTCAAGTTATGATAAAGTTGAGCCAATAGCGCTAAAAAATATAGCTAGTGATTTAATGTATGAAAAAAGTGTATTAAAATACCAAGAAAATGGAAAATATGGAATTATCAATTTTCAAGGTAAAAAAATAACAAAACCTATTTATGATGAAATTGAAGGTCTTGCATATAAAGAAGGAGAATTACTTGTAAAAAAAGAAGATAAATATGGTGTTATAAATATAAAAGGAAATAAATTAATAAATATTGAATATGATAAAATTTCAGCAGATGGTTATTATACAGATGAAAATAAATATAAATATGCTGGATATATTGTTTCAAATAAAACAGAAGAAGGTTATAGATTTGGATATATAACATATAAAGGAAAAGTTCTTTTAAAACCTAAATATAATGAACTAATTAGAGTAAATGAAATAGAAGATAATGAAAATATTTATATTATACAAGCTGAAAATGGACAATATGGAGTAACGAAAAACGATAAGCAAATAATTAATAATGAATATCAATCAGTAATTTATGACACAACTAATAAATTATTTGTAATAGAAAAAAGTAAAAAATATGGAATATCAAATTTAGAAGGAAAAATAATTGTTCCTACAAACTATAAGCAAATAAACATTACAGGAATTTACTTATATGCAGAAAATGACCAAGGAACAACCGTATATAATAATGATGGAACAGAAGCAAAGATAGATAAAAATATTGCTATTTTAAACACCAGTAATGAAAAATATAAAATTAGAATAAATAGTGAAAATGGTACCAAATATGGTGTTATTGGAAAAGATGGAAAACAAATAATAGAAGAAAAATACAATTATATAGAATATTTATATGATAATTACTTCATTGTAAGTGGTGAAGAATCTAAGTTAGGAGTAATTGATAATAAGGAAAATATAAAAATTGAAATAGAAAATGATTCTATTCAAAAGGTAGGAAATACAGATATACTTCAAGTATCTTCAGAAAATGGACAATTAATAAAATTATATAAAAGAGATATGACGAAAATTGTTGAAATGAAAAAAGCAAATGTAGAAGAAAAAGAACAAATAATAAAAATTTATAATAATGAAGAACAAAAATATTTTAATACAGATGGAAATGAATTAAGTAATAAAGATGTATATAAAAACAATAAACTATTCTCAATTAAGAAAAATGATAAATGGGGATTTGTAGATAAAGATGATAATATTATAGTAAAATGTGAATATGATAAAGTTACAGAATTTAATGAATATGGATTTGCAGGGGTTCAAAAAGATAAAAAATGGGGAATAATTAATAGCGAAGGAAAACAAGTAGTAAAACCAAAATATGAACTATCTGAAGAAATAGAACCATTTTTTATAGGACATTATTATAGAGTAAAATATGGTTTTGGAGAATTTTATTTTACAGAAAAATAAATTTAGTGAAGGACACAACCTTTTACAAGGGATGTGTCTTTTTTTTATTATAATATAGAAAAAATGTAAATATATAGAACCTTTTTGAATATACTATATTATTGGAAAGGAATGAGAAAAATATGAAAATAAGGTATTTTGATAATTCAGCAACTACAAGTGTAAAAGAGGAAGTAATAAAAGAAATGCTTCCATATTTTAAGGAGAAATTTGGAAATCCATCATCAGCTTATACAATAGGAAGAGAATCAAAAAGAGTAATAGAAGATGCAAGAATAAAAGTAGCAAGATTAATTAATTGTAATCCAAATGAAATATATTTTACTTGTGGAGGTTCTGAAAGTAATAATATGATAATAAAAGGAATAGCTTATGCAAATAAAACAAAAGGAAATCATATTATAACTACAAAAATTGAACATCCTTCAGTACTTAACACTTGTAAAACTTTAAAAAAACATGGTTTTGAGATAACATATTTAAATGTTAATGAAGAAGGCTTCATTGATTTAAATGAATTAAGAAATTCAATAAAAAACAATACAATTTTAATTAGTATAATGTTTGCAAATAATGAAATTGGTACGATACAACCAATTTATGAAATTTCAAGAATAGCAAAAATGTATAATATAATATTTCATACAGATAGTGTTCAGGCTTGTGGAAATGTTCAAATAGATGTTAAAAGAATGGGAATAGATTGTTTATCAATGTCAGGACATAAAATTTATGGACCAAAAGGAGTAGGAGCTGCTTATATAAGAAATGGAATTAATATAGAAAAACTAATAGATGGTGGACATCAAGAAAAAGATAAAAGAGCAGGAACAGAAAATGTTCCAGGAATTATAGGATTAGGAAAAGCTTGCGAACTTTCAAGAATAAATCTATATGAACATATAAATTATTTACAAAGATTAAGAGATTATTATATTTTTCAAATAGAAGATAAAATAAAAGGAGTAAAATTAAATGGTTCAAGAAAAAATAGATTACCAGGAAATTGTAATTTTTCTTTTGAAAACATAGATGGAGAAGCTTTATTATATAATTTAGATTCTTTTGGAATTTATGCATCAAGTGGTTCAGCATGTTCAACAGGTTCTAATAATCCATCACATGTTTTAAAAGCAATAGGGTTATCAGATGAAATGGCTTACGGAACTTTGAGAACAACATTTGGAGAAGATAATACAATAGATGATGTTGATTTTCTAATAACAAATTTATGTGAAATAATAGAAAAATTAAGGAAAACTAATTAAATAATGAAATAATACTTTTATTTTTTTATTAAATGTTATATAATATATCAAAAGAAGATAAAATGGGTAAATATATGAAAAAGAAAAAAAATACAATATCAACAATTATTAATTTTATTATAAAAATATTTTGGATTTTTGTTATAGGTAGTATATTTGGATTTTTTGTAGAAATGTTATATGGAAGTTTATATACAAGAGCTCTTGTTATTAGAAAAGGATTACTATATGGACCATTTGTACAAATATATGGAATTGGAGCTATAGCATATTATTTATTGATAATGAAAACAAAAAATCCAAAAGAAGCTTTTTTGGGTGGACTAATAATGGGAGGATTATTAGAATATCTATGTTCATTTTTTCAAGAAATATTTTTTGGATCAATTTCATGGGATTATAGTAAATCATTTTTAAATTTTAATGGAAGAATATGTGTTTTATATTGCATATATTGGGGGATTATAGCACTTATATTTTTAAAAATAGTTTATCCATGGATAATAAAATTTGAACATTATATTTATAAAAAAAGATTTAGAATAATAACCATATTTATGATAATTTTTATGACATTTGATATAACAGTTTCTTGTATGGCTGCCAATAGACAAAAAGAAAGACATAGAAATATTCCGCCAAGAAATGCTATAGATAATTTTATAGATAGAACTTATCCAGATGAGTATGTAGATAAAGTATATAATAATAAAAGGGAAATACAAAAATGAAATGAAAAAAATAATCGTTCTAATAACCCTCTTATAAGAATACAATTAAACAAAAAGTATTCTTATAAGGGGGCTTTTTAATGAAGGTGCAAACTACAATAGAAGAAAGAAGTGTAAAATTAGCACAATATATAATAGAATCAAAAGATACTGTAAGGGGAGCTGCAAAGAAATTTGGAATAAGTAAAAGCACAGTACACAAAGATGTTTCTGAAAGACTAAAAAAAGTAAACCAAAATTTAGCAAAGCAAGTAAGAGTGATATTAGATGAGAATAAAGCTGAAAGACACATAAGAGGAGGGATGGCAACAAAGGCAAAATATAGTAACATGCACAAAAAAAGGTAAAGAGTCACTAATTGACACATTTCAACATAAAATATTATATCAGCCAAAGTTATGAGGTGAAAAAAATGTGTCAAATAAAAAAAGGTGATATAGTAGGAAGAAAATCATATGGAAAAGATATAATATTTGTTGTAAGTAATATTATTAATATACAAAAGAAGAAAATTGCAATTTTAAAAGGTTTATTAGAAAGAATAGAGGCAGATAGTGATATAAATGATTTAGAACTAATAGAAAAAAAACAATTAAAAAAATTACAAAAAAATTCAAATATTAAATTTGAAACAAGACTAGAAAGGTCTTTAGAACAAATAGAAAATAAAATTGGCAATAGAAGAATAAAATCTAATATTATAACAGGAAGAATATTACATCTAGATGGGGATAGAAAATATAGCGAAAAATCATATAAATATTACAAAAAATTAGGAATAGATGCAATAGTAAAGAATATACCAGAAAACAGACAACCAAAAGTAGTTTATCAATTATTAAAAATATATAACCCAGATATATTAGTAATTACTCGGACATGATGCAATGATAAAAGGAGGAACAAAATATAATGATATATATAATTATAGAAATTCTAAATATTTTATAGAAACAGTAAAAGAAGCTAGAAAATTTGATAAAGAAAGAAAAAAGAATTTAGTTATATTTGCAGGTGCATGTCAAAGTTTTTTTGAAGCGATAATGTCTGCAGGAGCAAATTTTGCCTCATCACCAGCAAGAATTTTAATTGATTTTTTAGATCCTTTAATAGTTGCAGAAAAAATAGCTTTAACAGAAAAATACAGATATATTACTATAGATGATATTGCCTATGAATTGAGAGATGGGAAAAAAGGAATAAGTGGAATAGGAGCAAATGGAAAGATGATAAAAAAAAATGTAACAAAACCGTAACAAAACTGTAATATTTTTGTAAAAAAAGAAAAAACAAAGCTCAAATCCCTTTAAAACAAGCACGTACACGGATTCTACAAGAACAAACATTTTTTGACAATTTTAGTTAAAAATGCTATAATTTGACCATCTTAAGAGAGTGGGTGATTATATGATTTGTAAAGCAGACATAGCAAATCTAAAAACAGATATCATAGAAAAAGAGGGACAAAAGATAATAGTTAAAGGCTCTTTAGGAAGAAGTAGAACTTATGAAAAAGAAGCTACAATAGAAAAAGCATATCCTGATTTATTTGTAATAAAATTTGATGAAGATAACAGGAATGCAACTTATAAGTATACAGAAATATTAACTAGAAGTGTAGAAGTGGAAGTGTTTGATGGAACATCATATTCACCATTAATTCCACCATTACAAGCATAAAAAATTGCCAAAAAGGTTTTTCCTTCTTGGCAATTTCTTTTAATGAGCATCTGTTAGTTTTTGTTTTAAATTAACTTTAATAATTGTTCCTTCTGGCACTTGTTCATCTTTATCATATTCTTGAGAAATAACTATTCCAGTACCTTCTATATTAATATTTAAATTCTTTGTTCTTAAAGTTTCAGTAGCTTGAGATGCACTCATTCCTATAAGGTTTGGAACTGCGACTGATGTTGTAATAGTACTATCTTCACTATTAATAATTATTATAGAATTTTTAGATAAATAAGCACCTGGTTTTGGTGTTTGATCAACAGCTAATAAATTATTTTCGTCACCTTTTATATAAACTTTTGTTTTAAAACCTGAATTTTCTAATACTTTTTTTGCTTCTGCTACAGTTTTATTTCTTATATCAGGAACCAAAATTAAATTATTTGTTTTTGCATTTGTTGTTTTATCATTATCTGAAGGAACACTTAAATATGGCAATATTTCAGATAACATTTGAGATACAACAGGTCCTGCAAGTTGACCACCTTGATGATTGTTTTTTGGAGGGTCGTATAATGTTAAAAGAAGAACTACTTGTGTATCTTCAACAGGTGAGATTGCAACATAGGATGCAACATATCCTTCTTCTTGTTTAGTAGATATTGGTTCAGAAGTACCAGTTTTTCCACCAATAGAGTATCCTTCAACAGCAGCATGTCTACCAGTACCTTCCGGACTAACAACAGATTCCATCATAGATTTTATATTTTCAGCAGTTTGTTTTGAAATGACTTGTCTAACTTTAGTTGTTGCTACTTCATTAACTGTACCAGTATCAGTATTTGTAACTTGTTTAACAATTCTAGGTTTCATTAATGCACCATCATTAGCAATACAAGCAACAGATGTAATCATTTGAAGGGGTGTAACATTTAATCTTTGACCAAAAGACATTGTTGCAAGTTCAACTGGTCCAACAGAACTTAAATCTTGAAAAATACTACTTTGTTCACCATATAAACCAGAATTTGTAGAGTTAAATAATCCAAAAGCATCATAATACTTATATAATGTAGATGCACCAATTCTTTTTCCTAATTGCATAAATGCTGGATTACAAGAGTTCATAAGAGCATGCCTTAAATCTTGTGAACCATGAGGGTTATAGTCCCTCCAACAATTAATTTTAACAGGTTTATCTTGAGATGAATCTTCAAACTCTTCATATCCTTTACAATAAAAGTCGCCAGCTTTATCTGTTGTGGTAATATTTTCTTCTAATGCAACAGCTGAAGTAATAACTTTAAAAACTGAACCAGGTTCATATGTTTCTGATACAGATTTATTTGACCACATTTTATATAAAGCTTCACTTTTTTCTTCTGATGATAAAGAATTATATGTTTGTGCTAATGAAGAATTTGGAGTATAAGGTGTATTTAAATTATAATTAGGATAACATGCCATTGCTAAAATATCCCCATTTTTTGGATTCATAACAATTACATTTCCACCTTTTTTACAATTATTATTATCAACAGCTTTTTTTAAATATTTTTCTACAATCGTTTGAATGTTCAAATCTATAGTAAGAGTTAAATCACTACCATTTTCAGCAGAAATATAAGTCTCTTCCGCATTTGGGATTTCTTGTTGGTCACTTCCTTTAGAACTTACAATTTTTCCTGGTGTACCAGTTAAAACAGAATCCCATTTTGATTCTATACCACTTAAACCCTGATTATCATTACCACAAAATCCTATTACATTTGATGCAACAGTTTCATATGGGTAGTATCTTTTAGAATCCTCATCAATATTAATTCCAATTGAAATATCATTATCACTCAACCAAGTTTTAAGTTTTTCCACTATTTCTCTTTCAACTTTTTTTATAATTGTTTCAACTTGTGATTTACTATTAACTTTTTCTAATACCTCATTATAGTCAAGTTCAAATATTTCAGATAAACCTTTAGCAACAGTTTCTTTATATTTAGTAGTTTCTTCATCATTATTTTTTACTATTTTATTTGGATTAATAGTAATAGTATCAACCTGTGCACTAATTGCTAAAGCTTTTCCATTAGAATCATAAATATTTCCACGTTTTGGGCTAATAATTTGATTAATGGTTTGCTGATTATATGCAAGTTCTTTTAATTCATTTCCTTGAACAAATTGAAGAAATCCAATTCTACATATTAAAATAACAATAATAAGTATAGTAATTAAAAGAACAATTCTTAATTTTTTTATATGAATAAAATTTTTAGATTCAAAAGGTGTTTTCATTTTTACTACCTTTTTACTATTTTTTTTATTTCCCATTTTTTTGCCTCTTTGGTTAATTTTAAAATTATATATATTTTATATTAAAGTATAACAAAAAGCAATATCAACTTGAAAAAATTGAAAAAATATAATAAAATATTTTATGGAGGAAATATATGCAAAATTTATTAGAAGAAACAAAATTTATAATGAAAAATAATAATATTAAAGCAAATAGATCATTAGGTCAAAATTTTTTAATAAATGAAAATGTTGTTCAAGAAATTATTTCAGGTGCAGAAATTGGAAAAGAAGACTTAGTAATTGAAATTGGACCTGGGCTTGGGACTTTAACAAAATATTTATTAGAAAAAGCAGGAAAAGTAATTTGTGTAGAATTAGACAAAAAGATGATAAATATTTTAAAAGATAGATTTAAATTATACAATAATTTTGAGTTACTAAACCAAGATATTTTAAAAGTTGATTTAAAAAAAATCATAAAAGAAGAAAAACAAAATATAAATATAAAGAATATAAAAATTGTAGCAAATTTGCCATATTATATTACAACACCAATCATTATGAAATTGTTAGAAGAAGAATTAGAACTGGAAAGTATAACAGTTATGATTCAAAAAGAAGTAGCAGATAGATTAATAGAAATACCTGGACAAAAAAATACAGGAGCTATTACATATACAGTTTACTATTATTCAGAAGCAAAAGAAATACTTGAAGTTCAAAAAGATTCATTTATACCAGAACCAGAAGTTACATCAAAAGTAATAAAATTAAAAATTAGAAAAAATAAATTAGTTAAAATACAAAACAAAGAAATAATGTTTAGAATAATAAAATGTGCATTTATGCAAAGGAGAAAAACACTATTAAATGCATTAACAAACACAAAAGTTTTTAAAAATAAAGAAGAAGGAATAAAAATATTAAATAAAATAGGGTTAGATGAAAATATTAGAGCAGAAAAATTAACATTGCAAAATTTTGCAGATATAACAAATTTACTTTTTGGAACAAATGAAAAAAAAGTATAAAAACCCCTTTAAAAGTAGTTAGATATATGTTATAATATTATAGAAGTGTCCTAGAATGGACAAAAGGGAGAATAAAATGAATCAAATTTTAGTTACTGAAAAACTATATATTACACCAGAACTAAAAAGAAAAAAGAAAATTTACAAATTTAATTTTCTTTTGTCTGTTTTTTTAATATGCATTTTAATATCTCTTTATATTTATGCTGAATTTGATAGAAACAAAAGTGAATCAGCTTCACAAGAAATAATGGAGAACTTTGATGAAAATAGTGAAGATATCACAGTTGCAAAAAGCAATGTATTATTAATTGTTTTAGATGATGAAGAAGTGAAACCAGAAACTACTACTAATAATAACAGCACGAATAAAACTACAAAAAAACAATCAAATACGAATAACAATGTACAAAAAACTTCAGAAGGTTTTACATATACAACAATAGCAACAGTAAATATTCCAAAAATAGGAGTACAATATCCAGTTTTAGATGGAGAAACAGATTCAGTAGAAGAAACAAAAGCTTTACTAAAAATTTCTCCAACAAAGTTTTGGGGTTCAGAACCAAATCAAGTAGGAAATTTTTGTATTGTTGGGCATAATTATAGAAATACAAAATTCTTTAGTAAAGTACCTACATTAGAAAATGGAGACATTATAGAAATTACAGACTTATCAGGAAGGACATTAAGATATTCAGTTTATAACAAATATGAAGTAGTTCCAGAAGATACTAGTTGTACTTCTCAAATTACAAATGGAAAAACAGAAATTACATTAATAACTTGTACAAATGATAGTAAAATGAGAGTTATAGTAAAAGCAAAAGCAATATAAAAGAAGGTGTTTTAAGCCTTCTTTTTTGTTTTATTATTATCATTATATTGAAGTTTTGCTAATTCTTTAGTAATTGCATTTATAACTGTTTTGTTATATTTATTTAATTTTAAATAATCTTCCAAAAAATCTTGTTCAATTAAATCATTTATAATAGGTGTATCATTTTTTATTAAATCTTGAAACAAATAATCAGAAGTAATATTTAAAGCTTTACAGATATTAATTATTGTTGTTGCACTTCCAAATGCTATTCCACGTTCAAGTTGACTTATATATCTTGGAGACAAAGAAAGTTTTTCAGCTAATTGCTCTTGAGTATATTTAGATTGAGTTCTAGCTAATTTTATTTTTTTACCTATATTTTTCCTAAAATTTCTTTCAGTATTATTCATATAAAGCAACCCCCTTTTTGAATCGCTATAAAAAGTATAACAATGTGTCATTCAAAATAAAACGAACTATCAATAGGAAATACGTTTCAAAATAATACTCACAATATTACCCAGATATTTATATATATAAAAATATGAAAAAAATAAAAAAAAATTAAAAAAGTACTTGCAAAATATTAAAAGTTATATTAAAATTTAAGTGAAGTGGAGAAAAGTGTCACGAAGTGGAGAGAAAGTGGAGAGGAGTGAAAATGCTTGCTAATTGGTGAATATGAGCATTCTCTAGATGCTAAAGGCAGATTAATAATGCCAGCGAAATTAAGACAAGATATGGGAGAAAAGTTCATCGTAACAAAAGGGTTAGATGGATGTTTATTTGCGTTTTCACAAAATGAATGGTT
>CAZBMU010000005.1:0-27484 GCA_964493175.1 uncultured Clostridium sp. | reverse complement strand
TAATAATTATTTTGATATTTAATTTTATATATTCTATTATATTGTTTTTCTATTTTATTACTAAGAATTACTGCTTCTCCAGAAATATCTTTTTGATTATATAATATTTCATATTTCTTATTTTGAAAAAAAATAATTGAATTTGAAATAATTGAAAAAAATATAATTACTAAAATAACATTTGAATTTAAAATTATTTTTGGATATCTAATAAATCTTTTAATACTAAAAAGTTTTAGTTTATTTGTTTTATTATATTTTAGTATTAATTGTTTAATTATATATATTACAGTTAATACGATATATAAAAGGACTATACTAAATTTAAAGTATAGCCCCATTATTATTCCTATTATATATCCTATTACTGCAATTAAAATTGGTCTTTTGATAATTTATCAATCCTTTCTTAATTGCTTTTTATTACATTACTCTTCTTGCTCCAACATAGTTGTTATTGTAATATCCAGAATTTATTGTATCTACTGTTACTCCTCTTGAAGGATTTGCAGCATGTACTATTTGACCGCCGCCCATATAAATTCCTACATGGTTAATTGATGATGCAGAACCTCCGAACATAACTAAATCTCCTGGTTGTAAATCACTTCTAGATACAGCTGTTCCATTACTATATTGCCCTGCTGCAGTTCTATTTAAATTTACTCCATATTGTCTATATATATATGATGTAAAACCTGAACAGTCAAAACTATTTGGTCCTGAAGCTCCATATACATAAGATGCTCTTCCTACATAACTTTGAGCTGTTGATACAACTGAACCTGCATTTCCTGATACTGGTGCAGATGTTGTAGTTTGAGCTGATGTTGGTGTATTTTGAGTATCTTCTTCTGCTTTTTTTCTTGTTGTTTCAGTTCCTCTTGATGTTTCCTGTTTTTTGTCAGATAAAAGGCTCGATAATATGTAACCTTCTTTTCCACTAACTTTTACTTTACTCCATCCATTTAATTCTTCATAGACTTCAACTGCCATATTTACAGGTAATGTTGTTACAATTTCTGAATTTGTATTTGCTTCTTTTCTTAAATTAATAGATTGTTTACTTACATATAATGTTTTTAATACTTTTTGTTCTGCTTGTTCTGCTTGTTTTTCTTCTTGTTGTTCTTCTTCCTTCTTTTCTTCTTGTTTATTTTCTTCTTCAATATCTTTTAATCTATTTTCTCTAATCCAACCTTTTGTTGTTTTAGTTTCAATACATACCCAACCATTAATTTTTTCAGTAATTGTTACTTCTTCATCTTTTTTTACTTCTATAATTTCTGTTGCATTAATTGCAGGTACTATTTTTAATTTAGTATCTTCTGTAACTTTCTTTTGAGTTGTTTCTTTTTTGTTTGTTTCTTCTTTTTCTTCTGTATTTGTTGTTTCTTTGATTTCTGTATTTTCAGTATTTGTTTTAGTCTCTTCTACTTCATTAGTTTCTGGTTCAGCAGTAGTTGCTTGAGTAGCTTCTTCCTTTTCTTCTTTGACTAAGTCTTCTCTTAAATATCCTGTAATTCCTTTTGCCTTAACTTTATACCATCCATCTTTTTTCTCTAAAATTTCAATTGAATCATTTAAAGATAATTGTTCTAAAATTTTGGCATTGCTATCTGCAGTTTCTCTTAAATTTGCTGTTTCTACATTTACTTTAGCATTATTTACAGCAAAGCTTTTGTTAATAAAAAATACCGCTGTAACAATTAAAACTATAAATAATAATAGTCTTGTTACTTTAATTTCAAATTTCATTTTAATATTACTCCTTTTAATAAATAATATTTCACATCCTATTTAAACGTTATAAGTATATACAAAAATTTCATTTTTGTCAAGTTTTTTCCATAAAATTAGTTATTTTGCTTGACAAATTCGCTTTTTTATAATACAATAATTTAGCGATTATATATTTAAATATTAGACTTCTCCCCGGTAGTTTAATAATTTAAAATCTATATAATATTAAATTAGAAATAATAGGAGGGTACATATTACCATGAATAATACAACATATAGTGCAAAAAAAAGTGAAGTAGAAAGTAAATGGTATATAATTGATGCTGCAAATAAGCCTTTAGGTAGAGTTGCAACAGAAGCTGCTACACTTTTAAGAGGAAAACATAAACCAACATTTACACCAAATATTGATATGGGAGACCATGTTATAATATTAAATTGTAAAGATGTTATTTTAACAGGAAATAAAGCAAAAAATAAAATCTACAGACATCACTCAGGTTATATTGGAGGAATGAAAGAAGTTCCTGCAGGTAAAATGCTTGAAAAAAATCCAGAAAAAGCTATGACATTAGCTGTAAAAGGGATGTTACCACATAATTCTTTAGGTAGACAAATGTTAAAAAAATTAAGAGTATATGCAGGTAGTGAACATGAAAATCAAGCACAAAAACCAGAAGTATGGGAGGTAAGAAAATAATGGCTAAAAAAGAAAATATAATTTTTTATGGTACAGGTAGAAGAAAAAATGCAATTGCTAGAGTTAGATTAACTGAAGGAAACGGAAAAATAACAATTAATGGTTCAGATATAGATGAATTCTTTGGTTTAGAAACATTAAAAGTTATTGTTCGCCAACCACTTGTAGTTACAAATACAACTTCTAAATATGATATTATAGCTAATGTTAAAGGTGGCGGTTTTACAGGTCAAGCTGGAGCAATTCGTCATGGTATTGCAAGAGCATTAAACGAAGCAAATGCTGAATTTAGACCAATTCTTAAATCTAGTGGATTTTTAACTAGAGATCCTCGTATGAAAGAAAGAAAGAAATATGGTCTTAAAAAAGCTAGAAAAGCTCCTCAATTTTCAAAGAGATAAAATATCAAAACTCGGAAATATATTTCCGAGCTTTTATTTTTTATTCAACTACTTCTAGAGCTTTATTTTTATCTGTGTCTTCCTCAAAATTATAATATGTTTGAGGTATATTTCCTACTATAACATTTTCCATTAATAAAACTTGATTTATAATTTCTTTTTCAATATCTTGAAAAGGTGTTAAAATTTTAACTTTTACTTTTATATCTAAATACACTCTATGAAGAGTTTGATTTATTCCCTGCTCTATAAATTTACTTTTTAAATTTGTTTCAACAATTCCTGTTGGTGCTATTCTAATTTTTACACTTGGCCCTTTTCCAGCTAGTAACTTCATTCCTGTAAAACTTCCGTATTGCAATCTCAATGTTTTTTCTTGATTCTTTATCCATATCTTCTTGAATTTTTATAGCTATATCTGAAATTATTTCATTTATTACTATCATATTTGATTTTATCATTGTTATATTATCATTTTTATCTTTCTCTACAATAAAAATTTCATCATAAGAATGTTCTTTCATAACATTTGTTGCTTGTTTGTTTGATATTAATGTGGCTATTGACTTTGCTTTTGTTTCACACAAAGAATCAAAAATAGGGTATACAGAATCTATTATATATTTTGCTGTTAATATTGCAATTATTATTATAACAATAATCTTTATCATTTTTGTTTTTTTAATATCTAAATTTCTTTTATTATTTAATATACTAATATCATTAATATTTGTTCTTTTAATTTGAAATTTTGGAATTTTTATCCTAGGTCTAGAGTAAATTTTAGACATATTCACCTATGTTATTTCTTAATAAACGAGGTATAAAAATTTTTTGACCAGGTATAATATTATTTTCATCTTCAATTTCATTTATTATTACAATTGACTCTATTGTACTTCCAAATTTTTTTGCTATATTCCATAATGTGTCCCCTTTTCTTACAATATACACTATAATACTACACTCTTCATCCTCTCTTTGTCCATTTGTTTGTATATTTTCAATTACATTAAAAATACTGTTTCTATATGAATTAAAATCAATTCCAATATCAATATTTACACTTACCATTCCTCCATCTTGAATTATAAAATCTTTATTTATTACTTGTAACTGTATATTAGTTTCCATACTTTCAATATTTTCAATATTTTCAATATTAAAATCAAATGGAATTTTAACTATTCTTGTATCTACTTGTAAATTATCATTAGCAAGAATGAATTGTAATTGAATCTCTCCATTAATAGATATCATATTATTAGATTTACTTTGATTTTGTATATATGGTATTACATCAACATCACATATTATTTTATTTTCAATACCTTCAACTTGTATATTTTCTCTTATTTGTCTTATTTCATTTATATTTTTTTTATCTGTAATTGTAATTATCTTTTTTTGATTATATTCTAATTTTTCTACTGGACTATATAAATCTTGAATTAGATTAATAACTTTTTCTTCATATACTGTTGCAATAACTTCAACTTCTATTTCTATATAAATGGAATGTTCTTCTACAGAATTTGGTTTTATTACAATATTTTTTATTTCATAATCAATATCACAAATATTATCTTCTGTAATATTTGGAATATCTATAAAGCCAACCACTGGTATTTTTGCATTTACTGTTCCAATTCTATTATCTTCTGTTAAATACATTATTTTTATCTCAGTTTCCGCTTTTGTAAGTATTTTATTATAACTAATTTTTACATCTCTATCTGTTATCTCTAAACCAGCTTTTAGTATTTCAGCTAAATTATCATTATTATTAATATTAATTGTATCTTTAGCATATATTTTTGTATCTCCAATTCCTACTAATGAATTTACTTTAACATCTTTTTTTAATAATTGTATATCACCTGGGTCTTGAATATTATTTATTATTTCTATATCTTCATTTGAATAAATTTTTATTTCCACATCAATTGCTGCTTTAATACCTATTTTTCTACCATTAATAACTTTTGTTTCGATTGATTTCAATTTTGTTTCAGTTTTGCATTTCATACCACTTTTACAATTTGCAATTTGTATATTTTCTGAAAATTCTAAACTTGTTGTAATTCCTCTTATTTTATCATTTTCATCATCTGCCATATACATTATATATGTATTAATATTTCCATCAAGTCTTATTTTTTCATCTAATATTTCTTTTTTATATATACATATAACTCCACTTGTACAAATTGTATTCAAAATATCAGGTTTTGAATCTGGTACAATCATATCTCCTTCCACCAATATCATTTCTTTTTTTGTTGCAATTAATTTATTTACACATAGGCTTTCTTTTATTGTATCTAAATCCATATTTTTACCTCCTTAAGTTTTCTTTTATTAATGTATATTATTGTAAAAATATATTTATTCCTAATAAAAATAAAATGCCAATAAGGACGGACCTTATTGGCATTTTATTTTGCTATATAATAACCTACAGCTCTTTTTGTAATTAATATTTTAGGAGCTGATGTATCTTTTTCTATTTTCTCCCTAATTCTTCTTACAGTAACATCTACTGTTCTTATATCTCCAAAATATTCATATCCCCATACTTTTTCAAGTAATGTTTCTCTAGTTACAACCTGTTCTGGTTGAGATGCTAAAAATTTTAAAACTTCAAATTCTCTAAGTGTTAGATTTATAACTTCACCTCTAACTTTAGTTTCAAATTTGTCTAAATCTAATTCTAAATCGCCAACCTTTAATTTATTTTCTTTTTTCTTATCCTCATTTTGGCTTTCTGCATTTTGTATATTTGTATTTGCATCAACTTTTCTTAAATTTGCTTTGACTCTAGCAACTAATTCTCTAACACTAAATGGTTTTGTTATATAATCATCTGCTCCAAGCTCTAAACCTAATATTTTATCAATTTCTCCATCTTTTGCTGTTAGCATAATAATTGGAACATTTAGAGAATTTTTTATTCTTTTACATACAGATAAACCATCTAATTTTGGAAGCATTATATCTAATAAAATTAAATCCGGCTTATGTTCTAATGCCATATCAATTGCAGTCAAACCATCATTTGCTTCTATTAAATTGTAACCTTCTTTCTTTAAATTATATACCAATATATCTATTATTGGTTGTTCATCATCAACGATTAATATTGTTTTTGTATCTGTTTTTAATTCTTCTTCCACAAAAATTTCCGCCTTTCTATTTAGCTTTATTTTTATAGTATATTTATATCACAATTATAATTTTATTACAAGTTTTTTATAAAATTTTTACAAACTTATTACATTTTTTTCATTTTTATTCATCTCTTAATTTTATAAACACATCTTTTAGTTGTGCTTCAGAAACTGATGATGGTGCTCTCATAAGTAAATCTCTCGCTTTTTTATTTTTTGGAAATGCTATTATTTCTCTAATATTTTGTGAATTAGCAATTAACATTATCATCCTATCTATTCCAGGTGCAGCTCCTGCATGTGGTGGTGTTCCATATTGAAATGCATTATATAATGCTCCAAATCTATTTTTTACATCTTCTTCATTATATCCTGCTATTTCAAATACTTTAACCATTATTTCTGGATTATGATTTCTTACAGCTCCTGATGCCATTTCATAACCATTACATACTAAATCAAATTGATATGCTAAAATATCTAATGGGTCTTTTGTTTCTAATGCTTCTAATCCTCCTTGAGGCATTGAAAATGGATTATGATTAAAATCAATTTCTCCTTCATCTGTTAATTCATACATTGGAAAATCAACTATAAAGCAAAATTTGAATACTTCTTTTTCTAATAAATCTAATCTTTTTCCAAGTTCAATTCTAATTAAACCTGCTATTTTTTGTGCTTTTTCAAATTCATCAGCAATAAAAAATAATGCTGAATTTTTTTCTACCTTAAATTCATTTTCAAGTTTTTCTTTCATTTCTTGTGTTATAAATTTTGATATTCCTCCTGTAACTTCTCCTGTTTCTTCTAATTTTACCCATGCTAACCCTTTAGCTCCTACTTCTTCAGATTGTGCAAATTCTACCATTTTATCAAAAAATTTTCTTCCTTGATTTGCACAATTTGGTACAACAATTACTTTTATTGTCTTATTTTTAAAAGCATTAAACTCTGAATTTTCAAAAACTTTTGTAGCATCTTGAATAATTAACGGATTTCTTAAATCTGGTTTATCAATTCCGTATTTTTCCATTGCATCTTTATAAGGAATTCTGACAAATGAACCTTCATCAATTTTCCAATTTGAAAATTTTTTAAAAGTATATGGTACAACATCTTCAATAACTTTAAAAACATCTTCTTGTTCTGCAAAACTCATTTCAAAATCTAATTGATAAAATTCACCTGGTGCTCTATCTGCTCTAGGATCTTCATCTCTAAAACAAGGTGCAATTTGATAATATTTATTAAACCCGCTTACCATTAACAATTGTTTAAATTGTTGTGGTGCTTGCGGAAGTGCATAAAACTCTCCTGGATTTAATCTACTTGGAACTAGATAATCTCTTGCACCTTCTGGTGAAGAATTTGCTAGTATTGGAGTTTGAATTTCTGTAAAACCTAATCTATCCATTTTATCTCTTAATGTCTTTAGAATCTCTGAACGAAGTAAAATGTTGTTGTGTAGCTTTTCATTTCTTAAATCTAAGAATCTATATTCTAATCTTAAATCTTCTCTAACTTCTTGCTCTGTATTTATTTCAAATGGAAGTATATTTTTACATTTTCCAAGTACTTCTATATTGCTTGCTATAACTTCTATTTCACCTGTTGGAATTTTTAGATTTTTATTACTTCTTTCAACAATTGTACCAAATATGTGAATACAACTTTCTGTATTTAGTTCTTTTGCTTGTTCTTGTAAATTTTCATCCTGAATCACTATTTGTGTAATTCCAAATTCATCTCTTAAATCTATGAAAATCATTCCACCCAAATTTCTAATTTTTTGAATCCATCCTGCTAATTCTACTGTTTCATTTATGTTTTTTATATTTAATTCTCCACAATTTTTTGTTCTATACATTATTTTGCTCCTTTTTTTTAATTACTATTCTATAATATCATGTAAAAAGCTATTTTTCAAGGGTTTACTATAGTTTTTTTATAATATCCTTGAACTTTTCACTTTTTAATGTTATCATTAAATTATAATAATTCAAAGGAGAAAAACTATGAGTGAACAATTTGATTTTTATGATAAAACTTTGCTTAAATCATATAATTTAGATGAATCTATGAGATACCAACTTAACATGTTAGATTCATTAGATGTATTTACAAGAAAACATTGTGAAAATGTTGCAGCATTAACTGTTAGGCTATGTGAAAAGCTTCATTGCACAAAAAGTTTTACCGAATATTGTACAATATGTGCATATTTGCATGATATTGGAAAACTTTTTATTCCACCAGAAATATTGCAAAAACCTGGCAAATTAACAGATGAAGAATATGAAGTTATGAAAACACATACAACTATTGGATATAATATGTGTATGAAAGATTTAAAATTACGTCCATATGCAGCTGGACCATATTATCATCATGAAGCATTAAATGGAACTGGATATCCTCGTGGATTAACAAAAAAAGACATACCCTATGAAGGTCAAATAATTAGAGTTGCTGATGAATTTGATGCAATTGTAAGTAAAAGACAATATAAATCTCATATAGGTATATCAGATACCTTAAAAATATTAATCGAAAATACAAAGCCTTTTGAAAAAGTAAAAAAATCAGATGCTTTAAGTGCTATAGCTGAAGATACAAAATTAGGAAAAAATAATTCACTAATAGTTCGCAAATTATTCAAAGTTGTAATTGAAGATATTGAATATGAAATTTATTTAACTCTTAATTATTTAGATACTTTAAAAGGAGAAATTCAAAGATTAAAACAAATAGATAAATTCTATTATTCTATGGAAAAAGCTAGTAATGAAAAAAAGAAAAACTATTATCTAGAAGGTATGAAAGTTTTATTTAGAAAAGATGAAACAGTTGAAAATTATAAATCTGTATTAGAAGAATACAAAAAAACTCTTGAAAGAAAAAAAGAAGATATTCAGACTTTATATCATGAAATTAAAGTAATAAAAAAACTTAAAGTTTAGAAATATGACATTGAAGTCGGGCTTGTTTTTGTTAAAATCAAGGGACTCCCTTCCATTCAGGAGGGATGTCCCTTTTTTTCATTTAATCGTTCATTACGTTCAAAAATAATTTGTAAATTATTAGAATGAGCCTCTCGAACAGCTTTGCTGTGAGGACTAAGTGAAAGGGTGCCATAAAATAATTTTAGAGATTATTGTTTTATGTAGGGAACAGAGTAATGAAACGATAAACAATATAAATACAGTTTGCCCTGAACATTCCTCTATTTAATAATTAACAATTTCTAATTTTTCACTCCAATCAATCATAAATAAAAAAAGGAACATCCCTCCTGAATGGAAGGGAGTCCCTTGATTTTAACCTCCACCAAGTCCAAAACTTACTCCTAAAGCACTATTTACTTTATCTATAATGGTCTCATCATCAATATGTCCTATCCTTTCTTTTAATCTACTTTTATCTATTGTCCTTATTTGCTCTGCCAAAACAACTGAATTACTCTTTAATCCGCAAGAAGATTCAATTTCTATGTGTGTAGGTAATTTTGTTTTTCCTGTTCTAGATGTTATAGCTGCAGCAATTACAGTTGGACTATATTTATTTCCTAAATCATTTTGAATTATTAATACTGGTCTAACTCCTCCTTGTTCTGAACCAATTACCGGACTTAAATCTGCATAAAACATATCTCCTCTTTTTATTTGCATTTTCTTCACTCCTAAAAACTCCGATTGTCAAGTATGTCTTATAATATCTTAATATAGTTCAAAGTAAAGAAATAGTTTTTTAGCTATTTACATTCACCTTATTATATAATATGTAAACAGCAGTTTTTTTGTTATTGTCTTGTACTTCCATTTTAACAGGCATTCCAGTTTCCTTGCTTATGTACAATATTTTTATTTTATTCTGATTTTCACTACTTCTTGTTTTTAAAATTATTTGATTATCTTTTTCTTTTATATCTGTTTTAGTATTTTGTTTATAATCTTTAATAAAACTACTTAAGTCTAAATCATTTTCAGATATAGGTTTATAATTTTCAATTATTGTTGTTAAATTTAGTTCTGAATTTTCTAATTTTAATATTCTTCCATCTTTTATAATTTTAACCCCAGCAATATTACTCGGTTCTAGTATTTCTTGTGTATTTTTTTCTTCTCCATTATAAGTTTGTTTTATTATATATTTATTTTCATTTTTATTACTTAGTACATTAACCTCAATTTTTGTTTCATATGAACTTATATTTAAAATATTATCTAAAATTTCTTGACTATTAGTATTATTTCCAATTTTGATTTTTTTAGCCGAACTTTTATAATTTTTTAAAAAAAATATTGAAATTAATAACACCGTTACTAAGATAACTAATATAAATAAAATTATTATTTTAATACTTTTCTTTCGTTTGTTATTATGATTAATCTGTAATCTTTGTCTTGACATTTTTTACTTCCTTTCTATTAGAAAACTATTAACAAAAAAGAAAAAGCCTCCTAAAAATTATATTTATATAATTTTTATTCAGCTAAATAAGTTTTATGTTTATGATTGAAAAAAATTTTCAATCATTTTTATTAATTCGATTTTATTTTCGATTTTATTCATTTTAGCTCTAAATTCACTAGAATTCGGCATATTTTTTGTGTACCAAGCTATATGTTTTCTAAGTTCTTTTATTGCAATTTCTTCTCCCTTTTCTTCTATAGCCAAATTTATATGTTCTTTTATAATTTCTAATTTTTCTTCATTTGTTGGTTCAGGTAGCTTTTCTCCTGTCTGTAAATAATATTTTATATTTCTAAATATCCATGGATTTCCTAAAGCTCCTCTACCTATTGCAATTCCATCAACACCTGTTTGTTTAAACATTTGATATGCTGTTTCCTCATCTATAATATCCCCATTTCCTATAACAGGTATATTTACTGATTCTTTAACTTTCTTTATTATATTCCAATCTGCTTTTCCTGTATAAAATTCACTTCTAGTTCTTCCATGTACTGTTATAGCTGAAATTCCGACCTGTTCAGCTATTTTTGCAACTTCAACTGCAACAATATTTTCTTTGTCCCATCCTTTTCTAATTTTTACAGTTACAGGCACATTTGCATTTTTTACAACTGATTCCATAACAGATTTTGCTTTTTCTAAGTCTAGTAAAATTCTACTACCATCACCATTTTTCACAACTTTTGGTGCAGGACAACCCATATTTATATCAATTATATCTGCATCTTTATTTAAAATTTTTGTACTATATTCTAATGATTCTTCATCACTACCAAAAATTTGAAAACTTATTGGCCTTTTTTCTCCTTTTGTATTTAATAATCTTTTTGTTTTTTCATCGTTATGAAACATTGCTTTTGAACTTGCCATTTCTGTGCAAACCATTCCAGGTTCAAATTTTTTACATATAATTCTAAAAGGCTGGTTTGTTACACCAGCCATAGGAGCTAATATTAAGTTGTTTTTTAGTTCTACATTTCCTATTTTGATTTTTTTTAAAAACATTAATTCTCCTTTTTTAAACCATTATAGACGGACCTTTTGGGCAGTTTTATTTAACAAATATTGTTTTTTGTCTTTTACTGCTTATATTTAATAATAACCCTATACAAATAAAATTTGTAATTAAAGAACTTCCACCATAACTAATAAATGGAAGTGGTACTCCTGTTATTGGTAGTAAACCCATAACCATTCCAATATTTTCTATCATATGAAATAAAAATATACCCACAATTCCTGATGCAATAAGTGAGCCCATTTCGTCTTTTGATGTTTTTGCAACATATAAACATCTTGTTATTAAGTATACATATAAAATTATAATACTACATGCTACTACAAATCCCATTTCTTCGCTTATTACAGCAAATATAAAGTCTGTAGTTTTTGGGTATAAAAATCCTAGTTGTGTTTGATTTCCTTTTAATAGTCCCATTCCTGTAAGTCCACCTGCACCAATGGCTAGCTTTGATTGCAATATATTATATCCAGCCCCTCTCGGGTCAGATTCTGGATTCATAAATATTTCAATTCTTTTTTTAGCATGTTCAGGTAATACAAAATTATATAATAAAGGTACTAATATCACAACTAATAATGCTGTAATTATTATATATTTTTTATTTATGCCTGAAGTAATTAACATCATTGCAGTAGCTATAATAAATGCTGCTGCTGTTCCATAATCTGGTTGTCTTATTATTAATAATACAGGTAATCCTAATATTGCAAATAAAATTAACAATCTTGTTGGTTTATTTATATCAGCTTTATTTTTTTGTTGTATTTTAATTATGGCATAAGTCAAAAATAAAATAACAGCTATTTTTGCAAATTCACCTGGTTGAAATGAAAAAAATCCTATATCAAACCAACTTGTAGCTCCATTTACAGGTGATGTAAATAATACTGCTATTAATAAAATTATAAATAGCCCATAAATTATTGGTGATACTTTAACAATTAAATCATAATCTATAAGCATAACTATTATCATAGTTATTAAACTAATTCCAAACCATATACATTGTTTATTAAATTCATCATGATTGGTTTGTTGTGTTGCAGAAAATAGAGCAACTAAACCTATTACACAAAGAATAATTGCAACTATTAATAAACTCCATTCTATATTTTTTAACTCTCTTTTTCTCATTAGATCACTCTTTTTCTTAATTAATTATTTGAATTAACTTTCTCTTTTGAATTTGTAACCAATTCTTCTTTTTCTTCGTCTTTATCTTTATTTTCTTCTACTTCTTTATTTTCTTCTTGATTTATTTCAGTTGATAGTTTATTCTCAACTTCTTGTATAATTACATTATTTTCTTGTTCTTCATTTTCATTAACATGTTTTTCTTCCTTTTTTATATTATCATTTTCTTTTTCTTCTTTAACATCTTTTTCCTTAACTTCTTTTTCTGAATCAACTTTATTTTTTGATTCATTTTTTATATTTATAATAGGAATATTTGCATATAATGCTGGTGCACCATTTGTTCCATCTTCATTTTCTTTATTTGTTAGCCTGACATCTATAGCACTTTCATCAACATCTATGTATTTTTTTATAACTTCTATTATTTCTTGTTTCATCAGTTCTAAGAAATCAGCAGATACATTTGCTCTATCTTGCATTAATACTAAATGTAATCTTTCTTTAGCTGTATTTTTCGAATTAGAAGCTATTTTTTCTTCTTTTTTGTTCTTTTTATTAAAAAATTTCTTTATGTTTTCAAACATTGTTCTTTCTTACCCCCAAAATTGTTTTATTTTTTAAATATTCTTTTGATTTTTGCAAAGAAACCTTTTTCTTGGCCTGGAATTGTTACTTCTATTCTTTCTCCAAGCACTCTTTTTGCAATTTCTATATATGCTTTTCCAGATGGAGCTTTTTTATTCTGTATTACTGGTTCTCCTTTATTTGTTTGAGTTATTATGTATTCATCATCTGGAACTACACCTATTAAGTTAATAGATAATAAGTCAACAATGTCATCAACATCCATCATTTCGCCTTTTCTTACCATATTTGGTCTTATTCTATTTATTACCAAATCTGGATTTTTTATTTCTGATGATTCTAGTAGTCCTATTATTCTGTCTGCATCTCTTATTGCAGATATCTCTGCAGTTGTTACAACTATTGCACGGTCTGCACCTGCTATTGCATTTTTAAATCCTTGTTCAATTCCTGCTGGACAATCTATTAAAATATAGTCAAATTCTTCTTTTAGTTTTGCAACTAATGTTCTCATTTGTTCTTCATTTACTGCACTTTTATCTCTTGTTTGAGCAGCTGGTAATAGGTATAATTCTTTAAATCTTTTATCCTTTATTAAGGCTTGTCTTAATTTACATTTTTCTTCTACAACATCTACAATGTCATATACTATTCTATTTTCTAGCCCCATAACAACATCTAAGTTACGTAATCCTATATCTGTGTCTACTAATGCTACTTTTTTTCCTTCTAATGCTAAACTTGAACCTAAATTTGCTGTTGTTGTTGTTTTACCTACTCCACCTTTACCTGATGTAATTACTATTACTTCTCCCATAATTTTTCTCATTCCTTCCATTAGGATTATAAAACACTTTTTAACAGTTATATGATATAACGAAAATACTAAAATGTCAATGAATTTTACTTTAAAATTACAAAAATATTTCAAATTTATTACAAGTTTGTTACAAAAAGCCAATAATCCTACGACTATTGGCTTTTATTCTATTTAGCAAGAGCTAAAATTTCTTTTCATGTGGCTGTTCTATAATATATTTTTCACTCTCTTCAAATTTGAAAATTTTAAGGAATAAAAATTTTGAATTAATTCAGTTTTAATTTTACAATCTTTTACATTGAATGTCAATCTTTTTTCATCGCAAAATACGGCAAATTTCGACAATAACAAAAAATTGCCAAAAAAATCCGACCCTTTTGGCAATTTTGGCAGTGCTACAAATATAAAAGTGGGCGGAAACTATGGTAAGCGTTGCCGAATGTAGTAGAGCTGCTGTAACGACCAGCTGCGTAACTGCCTCCATAATCGTAATAGCCTCCTCTATACACACAAGGAACGCTCGCAAGAGAATCAGCCTCAGTAGACCACTCCCTTGTGTTTCCTGCCATATCATATATGTTACATATTTTATCTATATTACTTGCTTCTGCTAAATTATTTGTTCCTTTATTTGCAAAAGAACTTGATAATCTTATTTGCCTTGAATAATTTCCTTTATAATTTGTATTTCTTTGTACTTCTACTGTTCTATTATCAAACTCTTGTAAAAATAATATTGCTGTATCCCATGCATAACTATTTATTAAATCACTTGTGAATTCTTTGCTTGTATACATATTTCTTGAAAGCTCCGCTGCTTGAGGCTGTGTTACATAATTATAAACATTTTCTTCTGGTTTTTCTGTTATTTGTGTTAATGCATCTGTTTCTGTAGCTCTAGCTTTTGCTGTTCTTGCCTCATATCTTCCTATATAATATCCTCCATTATGATTAGCACTATTTATAAATTCTTCTATATTTTTTGCGTGAGTATTTGTTGTAGTTTCATCTTTTAATCCTTCAGTAAAATAATATGTATCACTTGATGATATTTTTAATTGATCTTGTGGCTCAGTTTTAGATAATGATGTATCAATATTACCATTACTATCAAATACATATCTTCCAAGGGCTATTGTTTTTGATTCTGTTTTATCTTCATTTGTATATACTGTTCCTACTGGTATCCATACAAATTGGCTTCCTACAGTTTTTTCATATTTTGCATCCTCTATTACTACTCCACCTGTTACATTATCATCCGAATCTTCTGCAACTTTAAATCCTGCTGGTACTATTACTTTATTTCCATAATCATCTTCTAATTCTGTATTTTTCTTATAAACTCTTTCACTACCTTTAGCATTTGATACCCTATTTATATCATCTATTGTTAGCAATGTAATATTTTCATCTTCACTAATATTTTCATTAGTATAATCTGTATAGTATGTTTCTTTATCAACTGTTATACCTTCAACATAAAAAATATTATGACTATTTTCATTTATTATATAAACATCTAATAAATCATTTTTATCTCCTCCATCATTTTTTATTTTTTTGTAATCCTCACCATAATTTAAAGTAACATTATCAAGCTCTGATAATTCTAATATATAAAACATTTCATCATTATCTGAACTATTAAGAATTCCTGCATTTTTTAAATTAGTTATTGCAGTGGAATTTTTATCGTATTTTGTATTTGTATCAATTGGTAATTTCTCATATTTAGAATAATAAATTTCAACCTTCTCTCTTAAATTCTGTATATCTGATTGCATTGCTTGTAATCTCTGAATTCCTAAATTTCCTGTAATATTATATAATATAATACCTGTTAAAATAAAAAGAACTATTACAGCAACACTTAAACTAATTAAATTAATACCTTTTTCATTTTTAAAAAAGCTTTTTACCATTTGAACTCTCCTTTATCTATAAAAGTTAACAATTTATATTTATAGTTTACTATTAATTTGCATCAATTTCAATAGTTTTTTTAATTAAATTATAAATTTTTTCTTTTCTTCTATATATCTTATTTTGTTTAATATAAAGCCCCCATAGAAAGATAATAATCATAAATATAGATAAATTCTTATAATAAATAATTGCTATACTTGAAATAAAAGTTAATATTACAAGTGTTATAAAAGATATATTGTTTATATATTTTTCTGATTTTTCTTTCCCATAAAAAATATGTAAAATTCCCTTTAGAATTCTTCCACCATCAAGAGGAAAAATTGGTATTAAATTAAATATTATTAACAATAAATTTGAATAAATAATCATTAGATTATCAAATATATTTAAATTAAAATTATTTGTTAAAATAATTATAACAAAATTTGTTAATGGCCCAGCAATAGCTACAATTATTTTTTTTATTTCAAGTAAATTTCCATAAATTATTTTTTTATTATAATCTTTTGTCATTATTTTAAATGAAATAGAAAAACCAAAAGGGTTTAAGTCAATTTTTTCTGGCCTTAATCTCATTATAAGTCCGTGCAAATAAATGTCCTAATTCATGTATAAAAGCAAAAATTATAACCAATACATAAGTTTCAATTTGTCTTGTAAAATAAAATAATATTAAAAAAAGAAATATTTTTAAATCTATTCTAATCTTCATCAATTCAAACCTTTCTTGCCAGTAGAGTAGAATCTATTCGGCAAATTTATCAACATAATTTATAATTCTAAAATACTTTGTGGATTAACAGTTCTTTCTGAATAACGAATTTCAAAATGTAGATGTGGGCCGAGTAGAATTTCCTGTAGACCCAACTTCAGCAATTTCTTGGCCTTGTATGACTTTATCACCCTGTTTTACATATAAATTATTACAATGTGCATAAATAATACTTACTTCTCCAATCTGAATTTTTAAATGTTTTCCATAATCACCTTCACTAGAAGCTAAAACCACTTCCCCATCAGTTGATGATTTGATTTTTGTTCCTAAATCCACAGCAATATCTGTGCCAGTATGATTCTTAGGAACTTTTCCAGTTGCTGTATCTCTTTGTCCATATTTTGAACTAATTATTCCCTCCACAGGTTTTATAAAAGTTGTAGAATTTTTTAAATTTATAATATCCTGTTCTGTCTGGGATAATGGTTTTTCTATTTCTATTTTTTCAGATTCATTAGCTCCACCAATTCCGTTTTCACTATTATTTTCTTGTTTTTTATTCTCTTCCTGTTGTTCTTTATCTTCAACTTGTAATTGTTCTTCTTCATTAGTATTTGAGTTTAATGAATTTAAAAAATTTTTTATATTATTAATTATTTCCATAAAATTAGTATCATAAGATAATACCTCATTTGCTTTATTTGTAAAATCTTCTGAAAAGACATATTTATAACTTTGTATAGTATAAACTACAAAATAAATTGATAAACAAATTAGAATCTGAATTATCATCTTTTTTAAAAGTTTTACATTCTTTTTATCCTTATTTACATTAACTATTGCTGACTGTTTTGTATTTCCCTCTCTTTTTCTTGCATATATTTCTTCAGCTCGTCTTATCTTTTCTTCAACAGATAGAATTCTTTCCATAAAAAAAGCACCTCTTCCTTAGTTTTTTTATAAAATATATGTTAGGAAAAAGTACTTTATTCTTTTTTATCACCCTGCAATTAGTAATAATGTTTCTAAAAATATTATTATAGTTGATATAAAAGCATAATTTTTTATTCTAGTATATTTTCTATCTATTTTTTTATTTTTATATTTTATTTCATTTTGCTTTTCTTCAATTTTTGATATATAATTAAAAACCAACATTTCAGCCTCTTTTAAAACATAATCATTTTCTTTAATTATTGGTAATTTATCTTCAATTATTTTGTTTTTTTCTATTTTTTCAAGTTTTTTTATCTTTTTATTTGATTTTAATATAATTATAGCTTCTTCAGCAATATTAGAAGGTAAATTTTTTAATATAACCATATTTTTAAGTTTACTTTGGTTCATCATATTCCTCCTTAAATTTATGTATTTTATAACATTATTTCCAATAATTTCGAAAATATACATTTAAAGGATTAGGGAACACTCTTTCTATTTCATAGCGAGGATGTCCCTTTATTTTTTATTTAATCGTTCATTACGTTCAAAAAGAACTTGTAAATTATTAAATAGTGCCGCTTTCATGTCCAAGCTGTATTTATATTATTTAAAGTGAAATTACGAATGTGACGGAAGCAAAATTAGAATCTCTAAAAGTATTTTACGGAAAGAGTTCAATCTTGTATTGGAAGGGTGCCGTAAAATACTTTTAGAGATTCTTTTTTGTGTATGGAGCCGAGTAATGTAGCGATAAATAATATAAATACAGTTTGCCCTGAACATCCCTTTATTTACTAATTAACAATTTCTAATTTTCACTCCAATCAATCATAAATAAAAAAAAAGAGGGACATACCCCTGTAAAACTAGCCAAAGGGTGTCCCTTAATCCCTCTAAGCTGATTTAAGTTCTAGTCTTAATTTGTCTGCAATCATTGCTATAAATTCAGAATTTGTTGGTTTTCCTTTTGCTGCAGAAATTGTATATCCAAAAATCTTTTCAACAGCCTCTTGTTGTCCTCTACCCCAAGCAACCTCTATTGCATGGCGAATTGCTCTTTCTACTCTACTAGGTGTTGTTTCATATTTATAAGCAATTTTAGGATATAAACTTTTTGTTATTTGATTAATAACATCTATATCATTTACAACCATCATTATAGCTTCTCTTAAATATTGATATCCTTTAATATGTGCTGGTACTCCAACTTCATGTATAACATTTGTAACTAAAGCCTCTAGGTTTTCCTCCTTTTTACTTTCTTCTACAGATAAATCTATGTATTTATTACTTTTTTCTCTTGAAATAAAATTATTTTGAATTTGGTCAGGTTTATAGAATTTTATTTCTCTTATTCTTTTTATTAATAATTCTATATCAAAAGGTTTTACAACATAGTATTCAGCTCCTAAAACTATTGCTTTTTGGGTTATTTTGTCTTGTCCAACTGCTGACAACATTATACAAGTTGGTCTTTGAGATGTTTTTATTTCATTTATTTTTTCCAATACTCCTAATCCATCTAAATGTGGCATAATGACATCTAATAAAACAATATTTGGATTAGTCCTTGATATTAATTCTACTGCTTCATTTCCATCCTTTGCCATTCCTACTACTTCCATATCTTCCTGTGAATTAATGTAAGATGATAGTGTATGGCTAAATTCTTGATTGTCATCTGCTATTAAAACAGAAATTTTTTCTTTCATTTTTTACCTCCTAAATTTACTGTAAATATTTTACATTTATTATTATACTACTTTATTTTAGGAAGTTCAATATATTTTTGGTATTTTTTTCCATTTTTTATAAAAACTTTATTTTTACTTACTTTTAATTACATATTTTTTAGATAATTCTTTTATTTGCTTTATATTTATTTTTTTTGTTTCAAAATCATTCAATAATTTTTGTTTTTTACTATTATCTATCTCTATTTTACAAATAATATTCTC
The DNA here is from genome assembly GCA_964493175.1 of uncultured Clostridium sp. Lineage (GTDB taxonomy): Bacteria > Bacillota > Clostridia > TANB77 > CAG-508 > CAG-269. The sequence continues at coordinate 7,881 of CAZBMU010000005.1, read as the reverse complement.
TCCATAATCTGTATTTATAATATTTATATTATTCTTCTTACAATAATATTTTAAATTTTCAAATTCACTATATGCTACTTCAAGTTCTAATTCAAAACCTTCACATTTTGTGATTAGGTAACTTTCTTTAATTGCTAATTGTAAACTATCTGAATATGCCCTTACTAATCCTCCTGTACCTAACAATATACCACCAAAGTATCTTGTTACAATTATTAAAACATTCACTAAATTATTTGTTTGTAAAATCTTTAACATTGGATTTCCTGCAGTACCTGATGGTTCACCATCATCTGAACATTTTTCTACTATACAATTATTTTCAATAACTCTATATGCAAAACAATTATGTCTTGCATCAAAATGCTCTTTTCTAATATTTTTTATTATATATTCTACTTCTTTGCTATTTTCTACATAAAATAAATTCGCAATAAATTTTGACTTTTTTTCTATAATTTTAGTATTTACATTTTCTTTTATTGTAATAAATTCTTTCATAAATATCGCCTTTCTTTTATTTAAAAATTGCCAAAAAGATTTTATCCTATGGCAATCCTGCAACATATCCGGTGGAATATGCAATTTGTAAATTAAATCCACCTGTATATGCATCTAAATCCATAATTTCTCCTGCAAAAAATAAGCCTTTTATTATTTTTGATTCCATTGTTTTTGGATTTATTTCTTTTATATTTATTCCTCCACTTGTAATAATTGCTTCTTCTATTGGTCTAAATTTTTTTAATTTAATTTCAAAATGTTTTAACAACACTATTAATTTTTTTCTTTCTTCTTTGTTTATTTGGTTTACTTGTTTTTCTGGACTTATTTCACTTCTTTGTATTATTATTGGTATTAATTTTTGAGGCAATAAATCATTTAAACTGTTTTTAAATTGTTTATTTTTTTCTTTTTCAAAATCTCTAATAATTCTTTTTTCTAACTTTTCAAATGATAAAGCCGGTTTAAAATCAATTTCTAAAACTATTTTCTTATTATTAAATTTATTTTGTATATCTTTATATCTAACCAAATGAGCAGAAGAACTTAAAATAATTGGACCAGATACTCCAAAATGTGTAAAAAGCATTTCTCCAAAATCCTGATAGATGTTTTTATTATTTTCAATGTCTTTTAAAGATATTTTTACATTTTTTAAACTTAATCCTTGCATCTTTTGACATTCTTCTACGCTGTACGTTTCTATTGGTACAAGTGAAGGTGAAATTTTTGTTATTTTATGTCCTATTTTTTTTGCTAATTCGTATCCATCTCCTGTTGAACCTGTTAGTGGATAACTTTTCCCTCCTGTTGCTAATATAACTTTATCTGCATCAAATAATCCATTATCTGTTTTAACTCCTTTAACACAATTATTATCTACTAAAATTTTTTCTACTTTTGTATTATATATTACTTTTATATTTAGTTCTTTTATTTTTTTTGTAAAACATTTTAAAACATCTTGTGATTTATCAGTTATTGGAAAATATCTATTTCCTCTTTCCTCTTTTACTTTTAACCCTTGGTCATTTAAAAATTTTATTATATCTTTATTTGTAAATTGATTATAGCAACTATATAAAAACATACCATTACCAGGTGTATTTTTAATAAAGTCTTCCATATCCAAAGAAGATGTAATATTACACCTTCCTTTTCCTGTTATTAATAATTTTCTTCCAAGTGATTGCATTTTTTCGATTATAATTACTTCATTTTTATTTTTAGCAGAGGTTATCGCAGCCATCATTCCACTTGGACCTCCACCAATAACAATAACTTTCATTTTTTAATATCTCCTCTTTTTTCAACCAAAAGGTCCGTCCCCATGGTTGAAATTGCTTTTAATACCCCTAATTTACCATATTCATATGTTAATCCACCTTGCATATATGCAATATATGGTTCTCTTATCGGACCATCACAGCTTAATTCAATTGTTGAGCCTTGAGTAAATGTTCCTGCTGCCATAATAACTTTATCTTCATATCCTCCCATATCACCTGGTTCAGGTATGACATTTGAATCTATAGGAGAACCAGCTTGAATTCCTTGGCAAAACTTTATTAATTTTTCCTTCTCTCCTAATAATAATGTTTGTACAATATCTGCTCTTTTTTCATCATATTTAGGATCAACTTTATATCCTAATTTTTCTAGAATTCTACTTGCAAATATTGCTGTTTTTACAGCAGATTTTACAACTGATGGTGCAAAAAATACCCCTTTTATTAACACTGTATTTTGATTTAAAGACGGTCCTATTTCTTTTCCTATACCTGGAGAGGTTAATCTCTCTGCACATAATTCTATCAGATTTTTCTTTCCAACTATATATGCACCAGATGTTGCAATGCCAGCCCCTAAATTTTTCATTAGAGAGCCTACTGCAATATCTGCTCCAACTTCAATTGGCTCTTTTTCTTCAACAAACTCTCCATAGCAATTATCTACCATAATAATTACTTGTTTATCAACTTCTCTAATAGCTTTTATTACTTTCTCAATTTTATCAATATTTAAACTTTTTCTAGTAGAATACCCTCTTGACCTTTGAATTTCTATTAATTTTACATCTTTTGAAGATAATCTTTGTTGTATTTTTTCAATATCAAAATCATTATCTTTTAAGCCTATTTCTTCATATTTAACACCACATTCTTTTAAAGAACTTTTGCTATTTCCAGAAGTCCCTATTACTGTTTTTAATGTATCATAAGGTTCTCCTGTTATACTAAGCATCGTATTTCCATATCTTAATAAGGCAGATAAAGTAATTGCTAATGCATGTGTTCCAGAAATCATTTGAGTTCTAACTAATGAATCTTCTGCTTTAAATATTGTAGCATATATTTCTTCTATTTTATTTCTTCCTGGTTCATCAATTCCATAACCTGTTGAAGAATATAAATGTGATTCTTGTAAATCACATTTCTGAAATGCATCTAATACTTTTTTACTATTTATCTCACATATTTTATTAATAATATCAAATTGTGGCTTAATTTCTTCTTCAACTTCATTTGATAATTTTTCGAGATTTATCATCAATCATCTTTCCTTTCTAACATATATATTTTACCATATTTCCACCATTTTGCCAAGAGTAATTGAAGGACACCACCCTGGCAAACTATCCAAGGAGTGTCCCCTAATCCTCAAAAGAGGGAATGAAAGAACGTCCCTCACTCCCTCTCTTAATTATAATACATATTTCTTAATTAAGCTTACTCCACCTGCTAATGTTATTAATATAACAAATCCAAGTGTGAAATATATTCTAATTTGTCCTGTTTTGATTGATAACAATACTGGTGCATCATCTATATCATCTTCACCTGGTTTTTCATTATCAGGTACAGAGTCTTTATCTGGTACTCCATAATCGTTATAATCTTCTGATATTTCTGCTGTATTAGTTTTTAATCCCATGTTGTTTTCATTGTTTTCCCATGTTAGAAGTATGCTTATATCTTTGTATTGTCCTGGTTGTAATAAATCACTTTCTAGTAATCTAGTTGATACTACATTGTTTCCTTCGTCTGTCCATCCTGGGTTATCTGCTGCTACAAATTTAAGTCCTTGTGGTACATAGTCTGTTATTTCTTTTGCATATCCTGCAATATCACCTTCATTTATTACTCTTATTGAATATCTGAATTTAACTGTTGTAGAATTTAATAGTTTTCTATTTAGTTCTACTTTTACTGCAGCTTCTGGGTCATCATAAGGTTGGTGTCCTGTATTTACAACTCTTTGTTGTCCATTTTCTGTAATTATTGCTTGTGTTACCCATTTTCTTAATGCTAAGTCAAATTCTTTTACTTCTACAACTTCGTAGTCATCATCATCTTCTTGTCTATTTTCTTCATTTTTAGGGTCTACATTTTCTGGAGTTGAATCTACATCATTTGGTATTTCTTCTCCATTTTCGTCTTCATATTCCGTGATTTCTGCAGTATTTACTAATTTTTTATTTGCTGGTGTACCACTATCTACTTGACATAGTATTGGTAAGTCTTGGTAACTTAATCCAGAACCTGCTTTATCATCATTTTCTCTATCAAATGCTTTTAATATTTTATCTGTTCCATTTGTATGTGATAAGTAACTTGTTTTTACTTCTTTACCATTTGCTGTCCATCCATATTGATTGTTTATTTCATGTCCTTCTACAAAGCTTAAGTTTTCTGGTAAGTAGTCTGTTACTTCTCCTGCATATACATCTACTGAACCTTCATTATATACTCTTATATTATAAAGAACATAAGAATTTCTATTTATAATTAGTGAGTCTTTAACTCTTGTATATATAGCATCTGTGCCTGTTGCTTCTTTTAATGGTGTTGAATCAACTTTTGTTTGTCTTGTATATGGATTTGAACTACTTCCTGCATTATTTTTAGTTTTGTCAGCTGTTAAGTATTCTCCATCTTCTATATTTTCATCAGCACTTACAGCTACTATGAATTTTGTTAATGCTAAGTCGACATTTCTAACTAAAATTACTTCGTAATCATCATCATCTTCTTGTCTTTGTTCTTCGTTTTTAGGGTTTACATCGTCTGGTGTTGAGTCAATATCTTTTGGTAATTCATTTCCATCTTTATCTTCATATTTTGTTATTTCAGCTGTATTTACTAGTCTTCTTCCAGCTGGTGCATTGTTGTTAACTCTACATAGTATTTGTAAATCTTTATAATCTAGTCCTGATCCAGCTCCATCATCTTCGTCTTTCTTAAATGCTTCTAATATTTTGTCTGTTCCATTTTCATGTGATAAATAACTTGTTTTTACAATTTGTCCATTTGCTGTCCATCCACGTTCAGTATTAAATTCTCCTTCTACGAAGCTTAAGTATTCTGGTAAGTAGTCTGTTATTTCTCCTGCATATACATCAACTTCACCTTCATTATATACTCTTATGTTATAAAGTATATATGAATTGCTTCCTACAACTAATGGTTCTATATCTTTTCTTTCTGAATATGTTGCATTTGTACTTGTTCCTGCTTTTAAACCTGTTGTATCAGCTACTTGTGCTCTTGTATATGGATTTGTTTTACTTCCTTCTTTTTTATCAGCTGTTAAGTATTCTCCATCTTCTATATTTTGGTCTTCACTTACTGCAGCTATGAATTTTGTTAATGCTAAGTCAACTTTTTTAGCTACTATTACTTTTTCAAAGTCGTCATCATCTTGTTGTCCTGGTATATAACTTCCAGTTTCGTTGTCTTTATATTCTGGTTTATTTCCTTCTGTTGAATCTACATTGTTTGGCTCTGAATCTCTATCTTCAGTTAATACTGTTGTTCCATCTTTATAAATATATTTTGTAATGTCTGCTATATTTGTTATTTTTTCGTCTGTTGGTGCTGTATCTTTTATTTTACACATAATTGGAACTTCTTTGTATGATAGAACATAATTTCCGGTAGTTCCTGTTGCTGCATTAATTTTTTCATTTTTTAAATATTCTGTTTTATATTTTCTTCCATTTGAACCTTCTACTTCTGTCCAACCATATCCAGTGTTAAATGTTCCTTCAACAAATTCTAAGTTTGATGGTAAGTGGTCAATTATTTCTCCTGCATATCCATCTACATTGCCTTCATTATATACTCTTAAGTTGTAAACAACTATATCACCTTTATTAACTTCTACTGGTATTTTTGGATGATTATATGTAGCTGTTGTAATTAAATTTCCACTTTCTGTTGTATTTAATTTTGATGTATCAACTTGTGGTGCTCTTGTATATTCTCCATTATTATTTTTTAAATATTCGCTATTTTCTATTGTTGTATCTTTACTTACTGCAACTATAAACTTTCTTAATGCTAAGTCAAATGATTCTAATACTAGATTATCATAATCCTCATCATCTTCTTTATATATTGGCCAGTTGTTGTTATCATCATAATACTTAGTATCGTTTTCTTTGTTCCAGTTTTCTGGAGTTGAATCTCTATCATCTATAGCATTTCCATCTTCATCAGAATCATTAGTTATAGCAGCCTCATTTCTTATTGGTGTTTGTGATACATCATTTGATGTAACTTTCATTTTTACAGATATTTCTTTATAATTTGCTTCAGTAAATGTTTTTGTTCCATCATTATTACTTCCAAATGCTGTTATTAAGTTTGCTCCTGAAGTTGCTTCTTTATCTCTTGATAAATAATCTGTTTTTATTTTATTTAAATTAGTATCTGTATATACCCAATATCTTGCTTGGTTAAATTCTATTGCATCTTTTTCTGCATCTGTAAATGATGTATCTGCTTCTAGTTCAGCTCCTTCTTTTTCTGACCATAAGAATTCTAATCCATCTGGTATATCTTCAGTTATTTCTGTAGCATATCCATCTATTGTTCCTTCATTATAGATTCTAAATGTATAAGTAACAATATCTCCTTTTTTAACTGTAACTGGATTTTTTTCTAATTTATAATCTGCAGTAGTAACTAATTCGCCATCAACCAATGTATTTAATTTACTTGTGTCTATATTTTTTATTCTTTCTGTTACTGCATTACCATTAACTTCAGTTATTCTTTTAATTAACTTTAAGTCAAATGTTTCTGGTAATAAAACTAATTTTTCAAAGTCATCATCATCTTGTTTTCCTTTATAATGATAATCTGAATCATTTAAAGTATCTTTATTTGAGTCATTTCCTTTATAGTCTGACATATTATCTTTATTTACGCCTGGAGTTGTACTTGGCTCTGAATCTCTGTCTAGCCCTTCTTGATTTGTAATTGTTACATCTCCTTCAGCATCATAAGCCTCTGATATCCAAGCAACATTTGTTAATTTTTTACTATTAGTTCTATCTGGATTCGCTGTAACTTCACATTCAATTTCTATTGTTTCATATCCATTTCCAGTAGATTGTAAACTTCCTGTGCTATATGCTGGTAAGTTATCTGTGTTGCTTGCTTTTCTCTTTAAATTTAATGTATTATCACCTGATTCATTATATGAATCTAATTCAAAGTTTCCACTTAGTACTTCATTAAATTTAAGTCCTGTTGGTAATTGGTCTACTATTTTTGTAGCACGTCCAGCTTTTTGTCCTTCATTGTATATAGTAATTTTATATGTTACTTCATCTCCAGTATTTATAGTTACTGGATCTTTTCTATGTTTATATGTAGCTGTTGTATCACTTGTTAATGAACTTTCATCTATATTTGGAACTCTAGTGTCAGTTAATTCTACTCCATTAATTTTTGTTATGTATTTTCTTAATGCTAAGTCAAATACTTTATCTGGTGTTACTGTTAAACTTAATGGAATATTTTCACTTACAACTTCAGGAATCATAACAGGTTGTTCTAAATTATTTGTTGTTGATGCCCATAAAGTTAAGTTAGATGTTGAATAACTTATATTTGCATTTACTTCTACTTTATTAGTTCCATCTGATGGTACTGAAATATAAAAATTTTCTCCTACTAATTGTTCTAATGTTTTGCTTGTTTCTGTTTTATTACTATCTAATAATTTATAATTTGAAGTTGCTGTTTCATTTACTTTTACTGTAAGCGCTCCAATTGTATATAGAATTCCTGTTCCATTATCTGTTATTTTAATTGGTCCTACAATATAATTTGAACCGCTTTCTTCACAATTTGATGTTGTTGTAACTGTAACAGGTGCACCTTGAGATGAAGAACTTGAATAATTATTAGCATTTGCTTTTGCTGTATCTATTAAATAATTATATAACATTTCTGCTTGTTCTTGTCTTTGTGCTCCTGAGTCCCTATTTCCATTTGGATTTGGTGCTACAGAAACAGTATAATCTGCTAAGCTACTGTAGTTTGAACCATCTGTTGTATAATACAACCAGTGTGTATCATCAGT
>CAZBMU010000004.1:0-29613 GCA_964493175.1 uncultured Clostridium sp. | reverse complement strand
CAATAGAATGTATAGAATATGTAGTATTACATGAACTCTCACACTTTAAACATCCAAATCATAGTAAAAACTTTTATAGCTTTATAGAAAAATTTATGCCGGACTGGAAACAAAGAAGAGACTTATTAAATAAAAAATATGGATTAATTATTGTATAAATTATTGTAAAAAAAAACTATAAATATGAAATAATATTAAAAAAGGAGTATGTTTATGAAGAAGTTTATAAAAATTATTTATTTATTTTTATTTAGTTTATTAATAATTGGATTAAGTAAAACAGTAAATGCAAATTCAATTAGTTCAATATCAATGGATATATTTGTAGATAATAATGGGAATGCACAAGTTACAGAAACATGGACCTGTTATACAAACCAAGGAACTGAAGTTTATCATCCATATTATAATTTAGGAAATTCAAAAATTCAAAATTTAAGAGTAAGTGAAAATGGAGTTCAATATCAAATCTTAAGTAATTGGAATACAGATGGAACTCTTTCTAGCAAAGCAAATAAATGTGGTATAAACACAATATCAAATGGAGTAGAACTATGTTGGGGAATGAATTCATATGGTTCTCACACATATAAAGTTCAATATACAATAACAAACTTTGTTGCAGATTTAACAGACTCACAAATGATATATTGGACACTAATACCAAAAGACTTTTCGAATTCGATAGGAAGTGTAAAAATAAAAATATACTCTGACTTTACAATTCAAGATACAATAGATGTATGGGGATATGGTAATTATGGAGGGTTAGCATATGTAAATAATGGTGCAATATATATGGATTCAGACGGAACACTAGACACCAATGAATATATGACAATTCTAGTAAAGTTTCCAGCAAAGACATTTAATAGCACAAATGAATTAGATTACAATTTTAATCATTTTTACGAAATGGCACAAAAAGGCTCAAAAAAATATAATGAAAAAAGTAGATCATTTTTAAATATAATTCTAGGTATAATTGGTGGAATAATTGCTATTTTTACAAACATTTTACCATTTTTATTTATAGGTTTAATAGCAGCAAAATCCTCAGGAAAAAAAGCAGGATTTAAATACGGAGAATCTGGTAAAAAAATACCAAGAGATGTTCCATACTATAGAGATATTCCAATAGAAGGAGATATTTTAAAAGCATATTATATAGCATATCAATATGGAATAATAAAAAACAAAACAGACATATTAGGAGCTATTATATTAAAATGGCTAAAAAAAGGAATAATAAGAACTGAAAATAGAGAAGGAGGAACAATATTTAAAAGAGAAGATACAGTAATAATTTTAAAAGATGAAACAATAGAGAACAACAAACTAACTGATGCTTATTATAAATCAGATTATGCATCAAAATTTGACAATAAAATAGAATCAGATTTATTTTATATGATGTATGAAGCAAGTAAAGACGGAATTTTAGAAAACAAAGAATTCGAAAAATGGTGCAAAAAAAGTTATGAAAAAATACTAGATTGGTTTGATGATATATTGGAAAAACAAAGAGATTTATTAGTATCTCAAAATTTAATCATAACTGAAGCAAAAACAGGACTATTAGGAGGTAAAAAATATACAGCAACAGCAGAATTAAAAAATGAAGCATTAAAAATAGCAGGACTAAAGAGATTTTTATTAGATTATTCATTAATAAAACAAAGAGAAGCAATAGAGGTAGAATTATTTGAAGACTATTTAATATATTCACAAATGTTAGGAATTGCAAACAAAGTACAAAAACAATTTAAAGAACTATATCCAGATATGATAGAGCAAACAAATTATAATACTTATGATAACTTAGTATATATAAACCTATGTACAACAAGAGGAATATCAAGTGCAAACTCTGCAAGAGCTGCTGCAGAAAGTTACAGCTCAGGTGGAGGAGGATTCTCATCTGGAGGAGGTGGAGGAGGCTCCTTCGGTGGCGGAGGCGGAGGCGGAGGCTTCCGTTAAAAGTTGACAAAAGGAATGTCCCAAATGGCAATAAATTGCCATTTGGGACATCACATTTAAGAAAATGTTTTTAGAATTAGATTTTTAGATATCTAGAAAAAGCTTCTAATCCTTCTTTTATATCATTATAAGTAATATCAAAATTTCCAGTATACCATGGGTCTGCAATATCTCTAGGATTGTCAGAAAAATCTAATAATCTAAATATTTTTTTATTTGTATCATTACCTAGAATTCTTTTTATATTTATTATGTTACTATTTTCCATTGCTAAGATATAGTCATATTTGTCATAATCAGATTTGGTTAATTGCCTTGCATATTTTCCAGAAGCGCTTATACCAAATTCTTTAAGTTTTTTTACAGCTGGAGGGTAAACTGGGTTACCTTGTTCTTCATTACTTGTTCCAGCAGATTCAATAAAAAAATGTGTTTCTAATCCTTTTTTCTTTATCATATCTTTAAACATTAATTCTGCCATTGGAGATCTGCATATATTTCCTAAACATACAAATAGTACTTTTGTCATAATTTCACCTCTATATTTAATATGTTATATTATATCAAATTTGAAGATTATTATAAATATTTGATATGAATTTTAAGAAATTTTTTTAAGATAAAGTATTAAAAAAGTCTTGCAAATTGTGAAAAAATGTGTTATTATATATAAGCGATTGATAAAATAACTAGTCTAAATCGAGGTGTAGCGCAGTTGGTAGCGCGCGTGGTTTGGGACCATGAGGTCGCAGGTTCGATCCCTGTCGCCTCGACCATATTAGACCTATTTTGTAGGATACTACATAGGGACAAAAATTATATCAAAAGCGTTTAAAATACGTTATTTCAGATAATTGAAATAACGTATTTTTACTTTCTAGAGTATTTTAAAATCCTTCTACAGCATCAAATTTTGTTCTAGAAAATTTTTCTAGAACAGATTTCTAAAAATAAATTTTCAAAAAATTAATATAACTTGAAGAAAAAAACTTGTCATATCAAGCGTTTTAGAATTGTTTTTCTAGAAAATTCTAGAACATTTTAAGAAAATTTGAATTGGAAGGAGGTCTATAATGTATGAATTTACACCATTTTATAAGAAAGATAATTTACAAATACAAAGTTTTATACAATTTCCAAGAGAACTTTTAATAAGAGAAGAATATAAAGATCTTAATCCAAATGCAATGTTACTTTATTCTGTGCTAATCGATAGATTAGATTTATCTTATAAACAGATATGTAAAAAGTCAAATGTACAATTTTATGATGCAAAAGGCAGAATGTATGTAATTTTCAAAAGAGAAGAAATACAAGAAAAGCTACATATAGGACGCTCTGCAATTGATAATGCAATTAATTCATTAAAAGCATGTAATTTGATTCAAGAAATAAAACAAGGAAAAAATATGCCAAATATTATTTATTTAGGCAAAACAATTGGAATGTTAGAAAATGAAAAAATAGGGAGTGCACAAAATCAGCAGTCGGGAGTGTATGAAACAAGCAGTCCTGAGTGTATAAAAAGGGCAGTCCAAAATAACAAGAATAATAAATATATAAATAATAATTATAAAGGTTATCAGAATAAAAAAGTCGGATATAAAGGACGAACTTATCCAGAGGGATTTTTAGATTCCTTGTATGCAAATAATAAATTTTTAGTTGAAAAGGAGAGTTGAAAATGGTAAATGAAGAATTAAAGGAAAGATTTGTAGATGAAAAAACAGGAATAGAATATGTAAGACAAGGAGATTACTATATTCCTAATTTAGTTTTAACATTGGAAGGTACAAATTATAAAATAAGAAAATATGGAAGAATAAAACTTAAATATCTAAAAAATCATAAAAAAGCTGAATATTCAATAATGTTAATGGATGGAACATTAAATAAATATTTACACGATATAGATGAAGAGTGTGAAAACAAGCTAAAAAAAATAATGAATGAATTTATAAAACAGGAGAATATTACAGAAGAATTAAAAGCAAATAATCAAATGGAATGGGTACAAGCTATGAATAGTATTAAAAACAGAGCTGAAGAAATAATCCTAAATGAAGTAATTTATATGTAGGAGGTAATGAAAATGGAAGAAGTAAGATTATATGAAATGTATTTAAATGAAGCTATTGAAGAAAGAAAAAATGACTTAATAAATAGAAATGAAGATTATAAAAATTTAAGGGAAACATTTAAAGATATTATGAACAAATATCCAAAATTGCAACTACTTTTTGAAGATGATAAGGAAATTATTTTAGAAAAAAATGAGTGTAAAAAATTACAAGAACTTGTAAAAGTATATATGGAAATTTGTGATTTAGAAGAAAAAGAAATCTTCCTTTTAGGTGGTAAAGAAATGTATTTTTATTTAAAAGATGCAGGAGTGATTAAAGAAAAATAATTATATTTTAGAAGAAATTTCAGATGAGATTTCTTCTTTTTTAAGGCTTAAATTAGGGGTTACAGCCTAAAAATCTGACTTGTAGAATATTGAAAGCAAGCGTCGCATTTATACTCCCATATAAATACTGCTTGCAGTTTTATCCTAAAACTGACTGATGGGGAAATTCTTCCCCAAACCCCTTTAACTTTTTTGTGAAAGGAGAACAAATTTTATGAGAAAAAGAAATATAAAAAAACAAATATGGATAGATGTAAAAGAAGATAATTTATTAAAACAAAAATCAAAGATAGCAGGATTAAGTGAATCAGAATTTATTAGAAGTATGATTAAAGGATATAAAATAAAAGAACAACCAACTGATGAAATAAAACAATTTCAAAGAGAGTTATATGGAATAGCAAATAATATAAATCAAATAGCAAGAATAGCAAATTCAAGATATAGTGTTTCACATGATGATTATAGTTATATTTCAAAAGAACTATCTGACTTTATATTAAATTTTGAAAAGAAATTATATTCAAGGAAAAATTAGGAGGCAATAATATGGCGATAACAAAATATAAAGTAATACAAAAGAATTTAGAAGCAGTAATCAATTATGCTAAAAACGGAGAAAAAACAGAACACGGAATATTAGTATCTGGAGTAAATTGTATTCCAGATATAGCATATTCTCAAATGATGCTTACTAAAAAGAATTTTCATAAAGAAAGAGGAAGACTTGGTTATCATTTTATACAATCATTTAATGGCAAAGAAGTATCTTCAGAAGAATGTAACGATATAGGTGTTGAATTAGCAGAAAGTTTGTGGGGAGATAAATATCAAGTATTAGTATGTACACGTGTAGATAAAGATAATGTTCATAATCATATAATACTAAATTCTGTTTCGTTTGTAGATGGCAGTAAGTATCATAATTCAAAAGTAGAACTTGCCTTAGTAAGACAAACAAATGATGATCTATGCAGAAAATACGGATTATCTGTAATTGAAACTGAAAAAGCAGAAAAAGAAAATGATATTGCAAGTAATAGAATACAAAACTATAATCAAAATAGTGGCAAAATGGAATTAATAAAGCAAGATATTGATGAAGCAATAGAAAAATCCACCAAATACCAAGAATTTGTGGATAATCTATCCTATAAAGGCTATTATTTAAGAAAAAGAAATAATTCATTATCTATATCAACACCATATTTTAATAGAAATATAAGAATATCAAGAGCATTTGGAGAAGATTACACCTTTGAAAATATAAAAGATAGAATATATTATGGAGGTTATCAATCTAAAGAAAATAAAGTATATAAAATAAAAATATATGAAGGTGTAAAAATAGATAAAGATTTATTAAAAATTTCATTATTTTATAGATTATATGTACATTATTTATATGTATTTGGCAAATTACCAACTAAAATACACTATATAGAAAGAACGCCAGAATAATATAAAGAAATAGATAAATATAATAAAATAATGGATGAATTTAGTATGATTAATATTCACGATATAAAAACTCTAGAAGATGTGCAAAATTTAAGAACTAAATATCTTGAAGAAATTTCGCCTTTAAAGGCTCAAAAAGAAGAATATATGAAATTATATAACCACACTCAAAATAGTGCCGATAAAGCCATTCTCAAGGCAAAGATAAATCCTCTTAACGAAGATATTGAAAGAATAAATAAAAAACTGCAAACTTGCAGAAGAATAATAAGCAAAGCAGAAAAAGGAGCAAGTGAAGAAAGCTTAATTCAAAAAAGAGCTGAAGTAAATAGAGAAAAAGCTAAAAAAGAAATTGCTAAAAAGAAAGATAAGAGAAGAATAAGATAATGGCAAATGAAATTTTAATATATGAATATGATAATATAGATAGTGTAAAATATTTGTAAAAGACTAAATATTGATAATATATTTAATAAAATTACTTTAAATATAATAATATATGTGTTATAATTCAAAAAAGAAGAAATAAAGGGGATTAGAGTGGAATTATTAGACATAGTTGATGAGAATAATAATTTAACAGGACTAAAAGAAGAAAGAATAATTGCTCATGAAATGAATTTATGGCATAGACATGTTTCATGTTGGATTATGAATAAAAAAGGTGAGATATTGCTTCAAAAAAGATCTAAAAATAAAAAGAAAAATCCAAATAAATGGGCAAAAACAGGAGGACATGTTGATAGCGGAGAAAAAGTTGAAGATGCTATACTTAGAGAAATAAAAGAAGAAATAGGGATTGATGTTGATAAAAAAGATTTAGAATTATTAAACATATACAAAAGTCAAGACAAAAATAATAAATATTTTGGTTATAATTATTTTGTATATGTTAATTATCCTATAAAACAATACACTTTACAAAAAAATGAAGTGTCTAAAGTTAAATATGTAACAATTGAAACAATTGAAAAAGCTAAAAAAAGAAATGATGAAAATTATACATTTACAAAATGGAATGAAGAAGATTTTTATAGAAATATTGAAGTATTAAAAGAAAAAAGATATAAAGTTATTAGAAATGTAAGAGAACCGAAAAGTTGGATGAATCTTTACTATGCAAATATAAAAAAATTTAAAAGTATGGATGATTATATAAATAATAACTTACAAAAGAAAAGGATATATTTGAAAGAAATAAAAAAATATGCTATTAATAGGAAAATCGTAGAGTGCGGTTGTGGAACAGCAAAAATTTCTACATATTTTCAAAATAATGGATATGATGTGTCCGCGGTGGATATAGATAGTGCTATATTAAATTTAGCAAAAGATATTGTAAGAAAGTCAACATATGAAGAAAGTCCTAAATTTTATAACATGTCTATTATGAATATGAATTTTAAGGATAAAGAATTTGATGTAGCTTTTAGTAATGGAGTATTGGAGCATTTTAATAATAAAGAAATCATTAAAATTTTAAAAGAAGAATGCAGAATAGCTAAATATGTAATATTTGGAGTTCCTAGTAAATATTTTAATGAAGAAGAATACATGTATGGAAATGAGAGATATTTAAGGAAAAGCGAATGGGAAGGGTTAATAAAAAAAGCTAATGCACAAGTGATTGATACAAAATCTTTTCACTCACAGAGTATTAAAAAAAGGATAAAAAAGGGAAAATTGTTTAAACAAAAAGAATTTAATTTATTTATAATAAAGGAGAATGAAAGTGATGGAAAATGAATATGAAATAACAGTATTGGATATTAATGTTGAAGAAATCGAAAAAAAATTAGTAAAAATTGGAGCAGTAAAGCAAGGAGAATATTTACAGAAGAGAAATTTATATAATTTTCATGAAGAATTTAGAGGAAGATTTATTAGATTAAGAACAAATGGAGAGAAGACGACATTAACAATAAAAGATAAATCAGCTAAAAAAGAAATTGGTAGTGTAAAGGAGCTAGAAGTTGAAGTATCAAGTTTTGAAAAAACAGATGAAATTTTAGAATTACTTGGATACCAACATAGCACATATCAAGAAAATAAGAGAATTATATATAAATTTGGAAATATAGAATTTGATATAGATTCATGGCCAATGATCCCAACATATCTAGAAATAGAAGGAAAGAATAAAGAAGATGTTGAAAAAATGATAGATATTTTAGAAATAGATAAAAACAAACTATCTCTAGACAAAGTTAGTGAAATATATAAAAAATATGGAATAGACATACATGAATACAAAGAATTAAAATTTGCAGAGGAAATAAATTAGTATGAAAGAGTACAAAGATATAGATCTAGATTTGTATAAAATATTGTATATAGTTCAAAAAAATGGTAGTTTTTCAAAAGCAGCAGAAGAATTAAATACAACTCAACCAGCAGTTAGCTATAAAATAAGAAAGTTAGAAGAAATTCTTGGAATTACTCTTTTTATAAGAGATTCAAGACCATTGCAACTTACTCCAGAAGCTAAAGTACTAATGCCATATGTAGAAAGCTCTATATATGGCATAGAAAAAGGAATAAGAAGATTAGAAGAATATAACAAAATTGAGTTAGGAGAAATTATAATAGGAGTTCCATCACATATAAGCATATTTTTATTAACAGATAAAATAAAGGAGTTTTATAAAAAACATCCAAAAATAAAAATTAAGTTAGTAAGTAAACCAACTAATGAATTGTTTAATATGCTAAAAAATAATGAATTAGATTTGATTATAGATAGTTCTCCCTTCGATAATATAGATAAATTTTTAGTAAAAAAGATTTCAGTAGAAAAGTGTGTATTTGCATGTAATATAGAAAACAATGAGTTATTAAATAAATCATATAGACTTGAAGATTTAAATAATCAAAAATTGCCTATTATTGTTCCAAGTTCTTCATCTAGTAATACAAAAGAATTAAAAAGGATATATAAAGAATATAATACAGAATTTAATCCATTATATGAAGCTACTACTAGTGAGATGATAATAGAAATGGTTAGGCAAAATATAGGAATAGGTTATTTATTTAAAAAAATGGTTGAAAGATATGATTTTATGAAAGAAATAAAAATTGAAAATAAATTGCCTAAATTTGATATATTTCTAATAACTAAAGACAAAGAATTATCTAATGCATGTACTAGATTTATAAAAATATTTATAAAATAATTGTAATTAAAGTATAAATAGTATAAAAAAATTTTATACTATTTATAAATAAATGATAATTGTAAAATACTTCCAAACATTATAAAATATTATGTAAAATATATTGTTTGGAGGTATTTTTTGTGAAAAAATATAATATTGGATGGGGACTAACAAACTCGTGTAACATGAATTGTAAATTCTGTTATAGTAAAGAGACAAGAGAGAAAAGTAAAGAGTGTAAAATACAAGACTGGAAAAAATTCGTAGATGAAAATTATAAACAAATTGACTCTATAAATTATGGAACTGGCGAAAATGCGATTTTAAATGATTTCTTCTATTTTATTGACTATGTAAGAAAAACATATCCTCATATAACACAATCTGTTACATCAAATGGATTTATATCTGAAAGAATAATAAAAAATAAAGAATTTATGGATATATTTATGAAATCAATGGATGAGATAGATATTTCATTAGATTTTGCAAGCAAAGATAAACATTGTGAGTTTAGGGGACAAAAAAATGCATATGATTGGGCTATCCAAACTTTAGAACTATTGAAAGATACTGATAAAAAAGTAACTATTGTTTTTGTTAGTTTTGAAGAAACAATGACAAAAGAAAATATAGATAGGTTATTTAAAATAGCAAAAAAGTACAATACGCTGATTAGATTAAATATATATAGACCAGTAAGCGAAAGGAAGGAAATTAATAAAAAATTTATTTTGAAATATGAAAAACTTGATGAGATATTAAAGTATATTTATCAAAAATATAAAATAGTAAGCTTAAGTGATGCTTTGCTAGGTAATGTGTATACAAATGAAGAAAATATAAAAGAAAATACAGGGATAGGCAGTATAAGAATATTACCTGATGGAAAAATATGTCCTTCTACATATTTAATTAGTGATAAGTATAGTACACAATACAATATAAAACATGAAAAAGTTCTATCAAAAATATATTTCAAGGAATTTGAAAATACAGTGATTCCTAAAGAATGCAAGAATTGTAAAATAAAAAATAAATGCAAAGGGGGAGTTTTTGATAGGAGAATACTATGGTATGGTACATTAGAAGAAAGAGATCCATATTGCCCACATAGATATGGAAGAAGAATACCAAAGAATAAATTTGAAGTAGAAAAACATGGAAGAGTATCGGTTCATGATGATTATTTACCAACATTATTTTTTAAAAATTAGGAGGAAAAGAAAATGAATGATTTTAAACCAGAAGTAGCATTAATAATGAGAAATGACGAAGTGATTGAAAAATTCAATTTAAAGAGAGTATCTATCGATACTTCATTTGGACCTGTTGATAGATGCTTTGAGGGATATGTTTACGATGTTCCAGTATTAGTAATATATGGAAGATTCAATGGTCAAAAAGTCCCATCAAATGAAATTAATTTTGAACAAACTATTGAAGCAATAAAAAATAGAGGTATTTCTAAAGTTATAGGAACATTTGTTGTTGGTGGAATTAATCCAGATATGCCACAAGGTTCAGTATACGTATTAGGAGATTTGATAGGAATGTCTGGTTATAATATTCATTGGAATAGAAATATATCTTTTCACAATGCAGAAATGTATGAACCATTTTGTCCAAATTTAACAAAAAAATTATGTGATGCAGCAGCAAAAATGGATTTCCCTGTTAAAACAAATGCAACTTATGTTACTTTTTATGGATATCCAAGAATTGAAACAAAAGGAGAATTAAAATTTTATAATAAAATGGGCTGGGATGTTGTAGGACAAACTTGTGATCCTGAAGCTACATTAGCCAAACTAAATCAAATGTGCTATGCAGCTGTAGCTGTACAAATTGATGATCCAAATAGTAGAAATGATTATATTGATGGTTTAGAAAAAAATGAGCAGAAAAAACAATATGTAGAATCAATCAAATCTTGTAGAGAGAGAACCACTAAAATAGTTTTACAATATTTGAAAGATTATAAAAATGATGAATGCCCTGTGTGCAAAAAAATGTCTAGAAAAAATAATAATTTTAGAGAGTTTCCAGATAAATTTTATGAATAGGAGAATTAAAATGTTAGTATTTTTAGCAACACCTTATTCACAACTATGTGATGAAAAATATAGAGTAAAAGAAGAATATGCAAAATTTTTTAAGAAATTGACTTCAAAAATAAAAGAATTAGGAGTAGATTATTTTTTAGCTATTGAAAGAGAAAATTATGGAAAAGAATATTCTTCTGATAAGGAAAGTACATTAATAGATTATAATACAATACGAAAATGTGATTTAATGTGTGTATTACCAGGAATTCCAAATTCTGGTGGAGTTCATGTTGAGATAGGTTGGGCATCAGCAAATAAAAAAAAGATTAACATGTTTTTAAATAAAAATGCTCATTATACACCAATGATCACAGGACTTGAAGTAATAACAGATGTAAAAAATTATTACTATGAAAAAGAATATTCAGATGAATTAATTGATTTAATATGTGAAAGTATAAAAATCGAAATAGGAGAAGAGATAGATGATATTAAATAATAATAAAAGCGATTCAAAACAATTATTTATTAAACACTTATATAAAGATAATTTTGAATTTATAATATATGTAAATAATGAGCAAATAATAGAAGAATTAGAAAAATTTATATCTTTTGACAAAACACCTAATATTGGCACTACATATGATAAAACAATAATATCATTTGTCGATAAATCTAGTCTTGGCGAAAAAATTAAAAATAAAGTAGAACAAGGAAATACAATAAAAATTCATGGAGGAACTCCTGAGCAACACGTGTTTGGAAAGAAAATTAGCAGTGAAAATAAGAATTTATATTATATACCTATAAATGATGAGTATATAATTCAAGAAGGAAATCAATATTTACTGTATGGTGGAAATCAAGGACAAGAAGAAAATCTCTATAGAGTTGTAAGAGAAATATATTACAGAAAAAGTCTAGCTTTAGGAAGAGTGACTATACACTCAGCAGCAGTCTGTGACAAAAAAGGAAATTGTATATTAATTCCAGGAGAAAAAGCAGCTGGAAAAACTACATTTTTATGCAATTTATTAGCAAGTAATAAATACATATTTCTTGATAATGATAGATTATTGATCTCAATAGATAATGATGAAATTTTAAGTGCACATAGTATGTCGAGTACAGTTAATGTTGGATATGGTACAATGAGTACTTTTCCAGAAAAATTTAAAGGTATGAGAATAACTGGATATAGTAAATTTGCAGATAAAAAAAGATATACTCGTAGAGAATTTATTAGACAAATGCAATGTGATTATAGAACAAGTGGAAAAGTTAAATCAATAATATTCCCTAGAATAGAAGAAGGAAGTAGTATAAAACTAGTTAATTGCAGTATAGAAGAAAAACTACAGCGAATAGAAAACACAATTGAAAAATATGATAGTAGTGAACATCCAGATTGGTTAGGAATTTCAAATGTTTCTGAGGAACAATATAAAGAAAATGTATTAAAAATATTACAATATATAGAAAAAAATATTCCTGCTAAAGAAATGCATTTTGGATATGAAAGAATAAAAGATAATGATATGAACGAAATTGATGGTAGAGGAGAATAATATATGTATAAATTTGAAAATCTACAAGAATTTAACAATAAATATTATAAATTTTTATGTGATAAAAATAATAATATCTATGAGAGTAAAAGTTTAAATTTAATTCACCATATTTGGAGAGTTGTTTTACAATTTGAAATCAGTTTTAGAATAGCAGAAATATGTAGGATAATTATAAAACAGCAAAGAGATGACGGAGAATGGGGAAATCGAGATAAACACCATAATTTTGGGGATACGGTAGTAAATATTCATAGACTTTTATGGTCGCTATTTGTATTAAATAAGAATAATGAAGAAGAAGATGTAACTGAATTAATAAAAAATAGTATAAAGAAAAGTGTAAAATATATAATTGAAAATCATGATATGCATTACAATATAAATAAAACATTTGGGCATGGTATGATAGATAGATTGCATTATTTAATGCAAACGGAATATTATCTGATTAGTTTTAATAAAGAATATAATTTATTAAGTTTAGAACAAGAAAAAGAATTATTAGAGTTTTGGAATAAAGATGTTAATTGGATGGTTGGAAAGCAACAAGAAGATGGCGGATGGCATGAAGTAGATAGAGTTAGAAGTAGAGTGGGAACAACTTCTGATGCAATAAGAGGAATATATTTAGATGATAAATTTATTGATGAAATTTTAATGGGAATAAAATATATCATAAATAACCAAAATATATATGATGGATATTGGGATGCAGGAAATATAGATAAAAATACGGATGCATTAAAAGCACTTATAAATACTAGAAGGTTAATAAAAGATGAAAAGACGAAAAAAATAATAGATGAATCAATAAAAGATGGAACAAAATGGTTAATGAATAATTTTGAAAATGAAGAAAAATTAGAGGAAAATGAGTATGATTTATTAACTATTACCATAGATTTTGAAAAGGTTATAATAAATAATAATGATGTAGATTTTGTATAGCATTGGAGGTATATATGGAAAAAATTGAATTATTGGTTCCAGCAAAAAATTTTGAATGCTTAAAAAAAGCAGTAGAATGTGGAGCGGATTGTATATATTTAGGTGCTAAAAAATTTAATTGTAGGACTGCAAATAATCAAAATAACTTTACTATAAATGAACTAATTAGAGCAATAAATTATTGTAAAGAAAGAAAAGTGAAAACATATTTAACATTAAATATATTAATAAAAGATGAAGAATTTGAAGAAGCTATTAATTTAGCAGATATTGCTTACAAAAATGGGATTGACGCAATTATTGTTCAAGATTTAGGATTAGGAAAAGAATTAATAAAAAGATATCCTAAAATGGATATACATGCTAGTACGCAAACTACTATAACTAATAGGCAAGGAATAAAATTTATTGAAAAGATGGGATTTAAAAGAGCTATTGTTTCAAGAGAACTATCAATAAGTCAAATTGAAAGTATATGCAAAAATAGCAATATAGAAATAGAAACGTTTATACATGGTGGACTTTGTATATCATATTCTGGACAATGTTTGTTTTCAAGTATAAATTATGGATTAGCAGGCAATAGAGGAATGTGTGTTGGCTCATGTAGAGATAATTTTCTATTAAAACAGAATGACAGCATTATTGATAGTGGTAAATTATTAAAACCAAAAGATTTATTAGGACTAGAATATATACCTAAATTAATAAATGCTGGAGTTAAATGCCTAAAAGTGCAAGGCAGAACAAGAAGTATAGAATATATAGAAGAAGTTACAAAAATTTATAGAAAGTACATAGATTTAGCATATTCTAATAACCAATATGTAATTGCTGAAGAAGATATAAAAAAACTTGAATCTGTTAGCACAAGAGGATTATCAACAGCTCACTTCGGGGAAGAGTCAAATAAAAATTATATTGTTGAAAACAATATAAAAAAATATGATGAAGAAAATCAAAGTAAAAAGAAGATAAATTATTCAAAAATACAACTTAAAAATGCTACATACAAAAATAATGATATTTCTATATTATTGTCAAATATTAAAGAAAACTATAATTATGAAAAGCTTGCTAAAAGCATAAATAGAGTTTATATCCCAATAAAAGAATTTAATAGTAGTGTAAATGAAAAAATTATAAAACTATGTAAAAGATATAATGTATACATTTATATGCCGTTAGTAATATTAGAAAAAGATATAGAAGAATATAAAAAAATACTAAATAATATTTTAAATAAATATCGTATAACAGGTTTTGTACTTTCAAATTATAGTGATTTAAGTTTAATAGAAGAATATGGGAAAAAATATAAATATATATCTAATTATACATTTAATAATTTTAATATTAATTCCTGCAATATCTTAAAAGAATTGCAAGTTGATATTGTTACAACTTCAATTGAATTAAGTAACAAAGAATCAAACAAGATATCAAAAAGTTTTAAAGGGCAAGTTGAAAGAATTATTTATGGAAGACCACCATTAATGAATATAAAATATTCTTTAGTAAATAAAGAGACTATTTCAAGTAAAAAAGTTCAGGGAGAATATCAATTGAAAGACCTACAAACAGATGGAGAATTTGAAATGGAGAATAATAATGATGATTCAATACTTACTAAAATTTATAGCAAAAAAATAATATCAATAGGAGATACATATAAGAATAATTCTTTAAGATTAGATTTTAGAGATGAGAATATAGAAGAAATAAATAATGTAATAGAAAAAATACAAAATGGAAAATTCTATTATGGTGATTTATATTTTAATGATATTTTAGTGAAATAGGAGAAAATATGGAATTTCAAGAATTATATAATATTGCAAATAACTTAGCAAAAGAAATAAAAGTAGAAGAACATACTTCTATAAGTGAAGTAGCAGTAGCATTAGTTTCAGAAAAAGGTAATATATATACGGGAAGATCTATAAAAACTACTTGTGCTTTGGGATTATGTGCTGAAAATGTGGCTGTTTCTAACATGATTGTAAATAATGAGTTTATTATTAAAAAATTAGTAGCAGTATATGAAGGAGGAAAGATAATTTCCCCTTGTGGAAAATGTAGAGAATTTTTATATCAAGTTAATCACAAAAATATTGACTGTGAAATTATGTTGTCTGAAAATAAAATTGTTAAATTAAGAGATTTATTGCCAGAAACATGGTCTGATATGAAATAGTATAACAAATCTTAAAAGTCAAACAAAAGGTAGAAATTCTACCTTTTGTTTGACTTTTAAAATTTATTAGAAGCTAGATTTTCAATATATTCTTTAACAAGAGGTATTCTTAATTTATCCTTTTCTCTATTGCTATTATTTAAATAGTCATAGTATTCCATTATATTTTGAACATAATAATCGCCTATTTTTTCAGGTTTATACTTAAGTTTATCTTTTTCTCCATCACAAACACATTCAATTTTATCTGTTACAATATACCAGCCGTTACCTTTTGGAATTAAGTTATAATTCTTCTTTAATTCATCTAATCCTTTATTTGTTACTGCTATATCTAAATCTCCTGCATCTTCATATATACATCTTAATACTAAAGCTCCAGAAGATAATATCCAAAATTCTTCAGGATTAATTTTCAAGCTTTTAATTAGTTTTAATAAATCTTCTTTTTTCATTCTCTCATTCATGAACTACATCTCCTTAATTTTATATTTTTAATATGTAAATTTATTTATTTTCTTCTATCCAATTACAAAATTCATCCGCAGTAATTTTACCATCTCTATATTGTTTTAATTGGATTCTTGCTTTTAATTTCCAAGAGGCAAAATCTTTTTTCATAGTAGCTTTTTTAGATTCTTCTGTACGATAAACCTGAGTTATTTTTCTTTGATATTCTCTTTTATATGTAAGTTCTGCGATATCTTCTGTTATTTTATTGTCATACATTTTACGAGAAGCATAAGATTTGCAAGATGGACTACCATCTAAATTTGGTAATTCACAATAAATTTCTTTACCAGATTTTTGTAAAAAATATCTTCCACAATTTTGGCAAATACTTATATTTCTTTTAGAATTTCTAATTAAATCATTTAATGCAACATAAATAAGTGTTAAATGAGAAGTACTTTCATATAAATATGAATTTATATTATTTAATTCTTCGTTTGCAATTTCATAAGCTAAATATTCTATTTCTTTATTATTTTTAATATCTTTTATATCTTCAGGTTCATAACCTTTTACAATAGAAAAACGAATATTAGAGATAAATTGCCCAATTAAATCTACAGCTGTAGTGTAGGCAAGAAACTTTGGAACTCTATCTAAATCTAAGCAATGGTTACTTCCATGTAAATTAAATACAAAATCAACTGTATTACGAATATCATTTTGAAATTTTATATAATCTTTTTGTACAAGTTTAAAGGCTTTATTATAATAATCCAAGAAATTTTTTGATGTTACATATCTAGAAGTATATTCAAAAGAATATTTTTGTTTAATTTTATCAATATTATTCAATCCTTCTAATCCATAATATACAAAAAAGGTATTATATGCATTTTCTTCATCTGAAAAATCAGCATTAAGAAATCTAATAATAAAAGTACCATATTCTCTTACTATTATTTGCTTAACCATTTTAGCCTTTTTAGGATTTTTATCTAAATCGATTTCTAATTTAGCAGTATATTTATTTCCTTCTTCAAGTACAACATTACATTTATGTAAGTATAAGGTTGTACAACATGTTTCTGCTTCTGTATAAGGGTCAAAAATCATTGATATTCTGTCCTTTGGGACATTTAGATTTAATATATTCATAAATTACACCTCAATATTCTTGTTAGAAAAATAAAATACTTTTAAAAATTCATTGACAATATAGAATTTTCGTAGTATTATGTTTATGAAGTTGAAAGATATTTATATATCTCTCACAAATATTATAAACTAATTTATAGTATTCGTCAAGTAAGAGATAAAAATATTTAGCACTTTGATAATTGAATATACTGTTATTGGATAGTAGCAGAGATGCACTCCTACATAGTCACAGCTTGAGTGGTTTAAAAGTACCATCGCACGCAATGAATGTAGCTAGCTCGGACGAGGTAGTGGTTATAGACAAAAGACCAGAGAATTGATAAAATAAATATCAACGACCAATAAAAGCCCATAGTAATTTAGGGTATGAGATAAATGTAAATTACCATTGTTTACTTGAAGGGAGATGACAATTATGTACCAAATTGAAGGAATAAAAATGTTTTCTGCAGAAGATATTTGCAAAGGTCTTCATGTTAGTAAAGATACTGCTTATGCTATGATTAAATCTAAAGAAGCAAATGCAAAGTATATAGGTAGAAAATTATTAATAAGCGAAGATAACTTAAAAAGAATATTAGATAATGTAAGAAATTAAACAAAAAAAGAAGATTTAAATTAGCGCTTTAAATCCTCTACAATTGCTTAAGCAATACGCTTAAGACTTATATGTATAAGCAAGAATACCTTGCCTACAATTATTATAATCTAAAAAACTTGATTTGACAAGGTATTCTTCAAAATTTTTATAATTCAAAGGAGAATATTGATATGACAAGAAAAAAGAATAGTTATAATAAGCAAAAGCCATATCTAGTAAAAACAAAACGAATTAAAAATGACAGAAAAATATGCCCTATATGCTCAAAATGTATTAACAAAGATTATTGTAATAACAGAAAAAGTATTGACCTTATGAGAAAATGCCCAAAATGTAAAGAATGTGCCAATAATGAATTATGCGATAAATTCTATATAACAGAGCAATATTCTATTACAATTCCAGTTGGAGTTGATGAACAAACTGGAGAGACTATTAGAAAAAAATTCACAGGAAAGGATATGAATGAGGCAATATATAATGCTGAAAAATTTAAGAAAGATCATCCTGGAGGAATAACTTCAAAAACAAACAATAAAAGTAAGGATATTAATACAATTGAGGCAATCACACTAGAATTTATGCAACAAAAAAACAATAATGGTACTAATAATGATAACACATATAGAACATATAATGAAATTCTAAAAAGAGTAAAGAAAAATTCTGGCAGTTGGTTTGATAAGCAAATTAGTAAAATTACAAGAAAAGATTTAGAAGACTTTTTGAATTTTGAAAGAGAAAAAGGATATGCTCAAAATACTTTAAAGAAGGATTATCAAATGCTTAAACAAGCCTTTGGAATTGCTTTTGAAAGAAAGTATATTATAGAAGATTTCTTTGCGGGATATTACGGAATAAAACAGCCCAAAAGTATTGCTAAAGAAGAAAAAGTAAAATCATTTCTTTTTGAGGATTTCAAAAAATTGCTCGAATATTTATATAGTCCAGATTTTGGGTATTCACATAGAGATGAATATTTAATTGCAATTCATTGTGGGTTAAGAATAGGAGAAGTATTAGGGTTAAGGAAAAACGATATTGATTTTGAAAAAGGATTATTACATGTAAAAAGGACAACTACACAAGACAAAGAAGGTCATACTATTTTAGGGACTAGAACAAAAACACCTAGTGGAGAAAGAGATATTGTTTTGACAGAACTAACAGAACCTGTTTTAAAACATGCTATTGAAAATATGAAACCAAATGAGAATGATTTATTATTTTGTAATAAAGAAGGAAACGTTTTTACAGATAGTGCTTTAAATAGTTGCTTAAAAAGAATATGTGCTAGAATAGGAATAGAAGATAATGCACATAACCACAAATTAAGACATTCATTTTCTACCAACATATATAGTTCAGGAACTG
This sequence comes from uncultured Clostridium sp., assembly GCA_964493175.1. Classification (GTDB taxonomy): domain Bacteria; phylum Bacillota; class Clostridia; order TANB77; family CAG-508; genus CAG-269. Next base: position 10,248 of record CAZBMU010000004.1, on the reverse strand, counting down.
ATTATAAAGTTATGGAAGAAACTATGGGACATTCAGATATAAGGATGACTTTGGATAGATATACAGACATTCCTATAGAAATTCAGAAAAAAGAGTTGCAAAAATATGTTGAAAGAGTTAAAATGGAGTTGGGAGATTCTATAAACCAATATACTAAAGAAGAAAAATCATTTAAACCTTAGATAATACTAAGGAATGATACAGAAGGATTAAGAATATTGAAAAGTAAATAATTTCTAGAAAAATGTTCTAGAAATGAAATAACGCATTTAAATGTTGATATACCTATGGCTTGAGAGATGTGATTTTAAGTCACCTCGACCAGTATTTTAAGTTGAAAGTAAAACAGTATCAAGTTTTTTTAAAGATTTGATACTGTTTTACTTTCATTATGAGTAAAAAATTTCATTCATTTAAATAATTATCTAAATAAAATGTCCATTCTTGTGCATTTTCTTCATTAAATAAGTGATATAAAAAGTCTACAATTATATTATGTCTTTCTTTTGCTTCTTCTTTACCGGAATTTGTAAGCATTAAATTTTTTAATTTTAATATTTTTTCGAAAATATGACAAACACTGCTATCCGCACATCTTTTTATATATTTATCTGCATCAATATTTTCGATAGGAAAAGAATTCCTATCAAAGAAAGGCTTTCCGTTTTTTAAACTATAAGTATAAACTCTTAAAATACCATTTGCTCCAAGAGCATCACACATGTCTGCATCAGATACAATTTGTCCTTCAATTGTTTTTGGTCTAAATCCTTTTAATAATTTACTATATCCAATACATTTTAATTCAGAGCAAACTTGACTTTGGATTTCATCATTTATATCACAATTTGCCATTATTCTTTTTGCATTAGTTAAACTTTCTGCATGCTCCATGCCAAATAGCTTATAATCATCTACATCATGTAATAAAGCAATTAAAGCGACGATATCTTTATTTGCTTTTTCTTTTTCTGTAAATTTTAAAGATAAATCAAGTACTCTATTTATATGATCCATTATTATAAATAATATGCTTATAGATCTATACAGTTTTTTATCATTGTTAAATCTCCTCTACAAATCATTTAACATTTGTTTTAAATATTTATCTGTATAATCTTTTAAATTATCTTTGTTATTTTTTAATTTATTCATTAATTGTTCTGCTTCTTTATAAGCATTTTCATATTCGTCTCTTGTCATTTCTTTTTTGTTAAAAGCCTCTTTTAATTCATCTTCATCAAGTAGTAAAACATCGCCATTTGGTCTTACAACAACGTCAAGATATAAATCATCTTCAAAAGGAATTCCATTTTCTTTTCCAATTTCTCTAGCTATATCAAAATACCACTCTATTATTTCATTATTTTCATCATAAAATGCTGACATTTTTACTTTTGATGAGTAACTATAAAATTCTAGCCATTTATAATTTTTATCCATTATACATTTTCCATTTGGTATAAGTAATTTTTCTCTTACCTCAATAAAGTTATAAAAATATATATCTCCACAAAAATGTTCATCTTTGACAGACAATATTTTTAAATCTGAATACGCTCTATTACCAACATATCTATCTACATATCTTTTTTTCAAACTAATCCAATATCTTTGAATTGTTCCTGATTTGCTTAAATTAACTTTGTCTATAACTTCATTTTCAAGTATACCACCATTAGCAATAATAGTTTTTGATGATCCAATATTTTCTTTATCACAAGTTAATAGAACTCTATTTATTTTCATAGACTTGCATTTTGGTAAAAGCTGTTTTAACATTTCTGTAGCATAACCTTTTCTTCTCTCATCTGGAATTACGCTATAGCCAATATTTCCACCATAATTATATAGAAAATCTGTTAAGCGTTTTCTTATATCAATAATTCCAACTAGTTTATTATCTTTTTTTCTAATTGCTAAATATACATTTGATGGTACATAATTTTCACCATATTTCTTTGATAGTCTATTATCGAAATCAAGCCATTCCTCATATGTATTACATTCTTCTAATCCAGCACAACCATCAAATGATTCCTCGTTTTCTAAAAATATTTTTCTATATTCCATTACTTGGTCTTTATATTCATTTGTTGGTATTATTAATTCCAACTCATCTTTATTTTTTATATTCATATTATATTTCACCTACTAGCATCATTGTTTTCATCCAATCTTTCATAAAACCTCTTTCTTTTGTATTGCTAAAATTATATAACAAAAATAAAAAAAAGAAAACCTACTAGAGGAAAAAGAAAACAAACAATGTTTATTTTACTTTTTTGTGTGAACGACTTACCGATTAAATACTAGGATTAGCCAAGCTATAATACATGAGATAATAGCACAGTCTTCTTTCGCATAATAAAAGCTTAATAAAGCAATTACTATGAGATTGACTGCTACTATCCATAAAAAACAGCTTGACCGCTCAGATTTAATTTCGGAGCACTGTTCACAATTATGACCTTTAGACGGGTCATAGTTCTCGCAAGCCCATTTGAAATATAAAAAGTCAAAAATCAACATGAAAAGAATCGAGAAAATAGTAATTATTGTTTTCATCATCATAACCTCCTAATAGTACTATTTCCTAATATGCGAGAATAGTATTTCGCATTTGCGATACTAATATAATTATACCACAAATTTACATAAAACTCAAATTATTTGAATTTTTTTGCTATTTACTATTACCTATAAGCATGATATAATTTACCCATAAAAATAAATAGAAAGGAGAACAACTATGATAGAAATTAAAAATGTAAGTAAAACATATAATGGCGAAAAAAAAGCATTAAATAATGTTAGCTTCGATGTAAAAAATGGCGAAATTTTCGCATTTATAGGACATAATGGAGCAGGTAAAACAACAATGATAAAATCATTAGTAGGAATACTAGATTTTGAAGAAGGCGACATTTTAGTAAATAATAAATCTATAAAAAATGAGCCAATAAACTGCAAACTAGAAATGGCGTATGTTGCAGACAACCCAGACCTTTATGAAAATATGACAGCAATGGATTTTATTAATTTTGTTTGTGATATGTATAAAACTCCTACTAATTTAAGAAAAGAAAACATAGAGAAATATGCAAAAATGTTTGAAATATATGACAATTTAAAAGATGACATCTCATCATTTTCACATGGTATGAAACAAAAGGTTGCAATAATTGCAGCTCTTTCACATAATCCAGATGTACTAATAATGGATGAACCTTTTGTTGGGCTTGATCCAAAATCAGTTTATGATATGAAAGAAATAATGAGGCAAATGGCAAAACAGGGAAAAACAATATTTTTCTCAACACATATTTTAGATGTTGCAGAAAAATTATGTGATAGGGTAGCAATTATAAAAAAAGGTGAAATTGTAAAAATTGGAGAAATGAATGAAATCAAGGGAGATGAATCACTAGAACAAGTATTCCTTGAGTTAGGAGAAGAAAAATGAAAATATTTTCATTAATTAAAGCAGCATTTAGCCAAGATATGAACTTATTCAAATATACAACTAAAAGAAATTCAAGCAAAATAAATAAAATTATGTTTCCAGTAATATTATTTGCATTAATATGTTTTTCAATTGGAACATATTCATTTTGGCTAGGAGAAATGCTTGCACCATATAATTTAACTTATGTAATGCTAAGTATGTTCATAATGGCTGTTACAATAATTTCATTTATGGAAGGAATTTATAAATCACAAGGAATTTTATTTGATGCAAAAGATAATGATTTATTATTTTCACTTCCAATAAAAAAATCAAATATATTATTAGTAAGAATTTTAAAACTAATGGTATTTCAATACTTATTTAATTTGATGTTTTTATTACCAGCAATTATTGCATACATTTATTATGAAAAACCAGGAATAAGTTTTTATTTTATATCAATTTTAATGAGTTTATTAATACCAATAATACCAACAGTAATTTCAAGTGTAATAGGGTATATAATAAAACTAGTGTCATCAAAATTCAAGTCAAAAAAAATAATGCAAACACTTTTATCAAGTATTGTATTTTTAGGAATTTTCTTTGTGAGTATGAATATGGAAAAATTTATGGCAGGACTAGTAGAAAATGCAACAAGTATAAATGAAATACTTACAAAAATTTATTACCCAATAGGATTATTTATAAACTTAATTAATAAATTTGAAGTGTTAGATTTAATAAAACTATTAGTAATAAACCTAATTCCATTTGCAATTTTTATTGTGATAGGAGCAAAATTTTACTTTAAAATTATATCTAAATCAAAAGAAAATACAACTAAAAAATCAAATACTAAAAAGGGAATTATAAAACAAAGAAAACCAATAATTGCATTTACAACAAAAGAATTAAAAAGATATTTTTCATCACCTGTATATATGTTTAACACTTCATTTGCTTTAATACTAAGTATTTGCGTATCAGTACTTTTATGCATAAAAGGAAAAGATATTTTTGAAGTAATGCTTACAACATATAATATTGAAACAAATTTATCGATTCAGGCATTGTTCTATTTCTTTGTTATATTTGTTGGTGTATCAACATCAATTACATCTTCAAGCATCTCGTTAGAGGGAAGAACAATGAATATTACAAAAAGTTTACCAATTAAAGAGGATGTAATACTAAAATCAAAAATATTAACTTGTTTTGTAATTGAGTTACCTTTTATAATAATATCTGATTTAGTGTTTATTATTAGATTTAATCCAGGGTTACTATATACATTATTAATAATAATTGCAAGTTTTGTAACAATATTTTTAAGTGCTTGTATTGGACTAATTGCTAATTTAAAATATCCAAAAATGAATGCAAGTAACGATACAGAAGTTGTAAAACAAAGTATGAGTTCAATGGTCTCAGTTTTTGCAGGTATGGGAATATTTTTTGGAAGTATTGCACTTGTTTTTTATTTAAATAAATTTATAAATTTAGAGTTTTTATTAATTGGACATTTAAGTTTATTAACAATTATTACAATTGTACTGTATGTAATTTTAATGAAAAAAGGACCTAAACAATATAGAGAAATAAATGTTTAAAAAAGACCAGATAAGTCTGGTCTTTTAAATATTTTATTTTTTACTAATTTTTTCAATTTCTTGGTATCTCTTAATTTTCTGAGTTGTAGTTTTTTCCATAGGTTCATTAGAGATAATAATATTTTTAATATGTTTATAATCTGGAAGAGTTTTATTAATTTCCTTAATATCTGTCCAAATTATATCATAATAATCTTTTTCAGATTTATCAGGATAACTTTTTTCCATTGTTTCTTTATCATAAACAATTTTAGCACATAATGAAGTATCTGTTTTAGAAGCATCTCTAGCGTAAACCATAGTTTCAGCAACATAAGGTAATTTAGTTACTAAAAACTCTAACTCTTGAGGATAAATATTTTTACCATTTCTTAAAACAATAATATCATTTTTCCTTCCAGTAATAAATAAGAAACCATCATCATCTATATATCCATAATCACCTGTTTTAAACCATCCATCTTCAAAAGCATTTTTAGTTTTTTCTTCATCTTGATAATAACCAAGCATAACATTAGGTCCCTTTGCTGCAATTTCACCAATTCCATCTTTATCTTTATGTAGTATAGTTAATTCAACATTATCTAAAGCTAAACCTGCAGAACCTGGTCTGTGGTTTGTTTCACGTTCTGCTGCAAGAACAGGAGAAGTTTCTGTAAGTCCATAACCTTGAATAGAATCTATACCAAAATTTTTAAAACCAACAATAGTATCTTGATCTAAAGCAGCTCCTCCATATAAAATAATTCTTAATTTCCCACCGAAATTATCAATAATTTGTTTAAATAATTTTTTTCTAACATCTATATGGCACTTTAATAAACCATTAGAAACTTTAACTAAATTATTTATAAGCTTTGTTTTTCCTTTATCAGCAATTCCTCTATTAATTTTTTTATACATTGTTTCCAAAACTAATGGAACTGCAACAAATACGCTAACTTCATATTCTTTTAAATTATCTGCGATATAGCGCAAACCATCACAAAAAGCAATAGTTGCACCACTATAAAATCCATAAAATATTGTTATACTACTTTCAAATGTATGGTGAATAGGTAAAAAAGATAGAAGTGTATCTGTTGGTAGTATTTTAAAACATGGTTGATATTGGTGAATATTATTACATATATTTTTTTGTGAAAGCATAACTATTTTTGACATATCTGTTGTTCCTGATGTGAAAAGCATTATAGCCATTTTATTATCATCTATAATAACATCTTCATATTTTCTACTTCCATTATTTCTCAAATCTTGCCCCTGTTTTAAAATATCTTCAAAAAGTATAACATCATCATCTTCAACTGGATCCATACATATTAATGTTTTCAAATTTACAGAAGAATCATTTTTTAATTTCTTAAAAACATCTAAATATTTTTTATCAAATACTGCAATTTCAACTTCACTTCTTTTTATAAGTGATTCAATTTCATTTTCAGGAAGCATTTTATCCATTGGAGCGATAGTCATTCCACTACATACAACTGAAAAGTAACTTATAACCCATTCATATCTATTATTTCCAATTAAAGCAATTTTTGTTTCTGAATTTTTTTTGCTTAAAATATATTCAGAAACTGCTTTTACATCTTTATCTACCTGTTCATAAGTTTTTTCAATATACTCAATTGGTTTTTGAAGACTCTTTTTATATTTATATGCAATATTATCTTTAAAACATTTTGTAGAATTTTCAAGAACCTCTCTAAAATTATTAAACTCTGGAATTATTTCAATTTGTTTACTCATTATCAACTCTCCTTATATTTTTTTTGCATTATATCACATTATTTTTTATAAATCAAAAAAAAGAACTAGATTTACTTTTTAAGGAGAAATCTAGTTCAATAAACAAAAAATAAACATATAAATATATGATTTATTAAATGCATTTTAGCAAAAAAAATGCTAGAAGTCAACAAAAATAAAGAAAAAAATCAAATTTCATAAATTTCTAAATTTTTTATAGCAGGATCATATAAATTTTTTCCTTTATAATCAAAACGAGAACCATGGCAAGGGCAGTCCCAAGTTTTATCTACATCATTCCATGAAAGTAAGCAACCAAGGTGTGTACAGGTGGGTTTTATAGCAAAAATTTTCCCATTTTGGTCTTTATATATACCAACTTTTTGATTTTCAATTTCTATTATTGATCCAGAATTATTTTTTATTTCAGAGAAGTTCATATTTGCTCTTTTTAGCTTATCAAAAATTAGAGAATTAGCAGACTGAACTAAAACATTTTTAAACTCATCAATATTTTTAAGTGGTTTTAAACGCGAAGAGTCAAACAAATATGCATATTTATTTTCTTTTCCACAAATCATATCAGTAACAATATTTGCAGCAACATTAGAAAGTGTCATACCCCATTTTTTAAAACCAGTTCCGAACAAACATATTTGAGTCATTTAAAGAGTATCTACCTATATAAGGAAGCTTATCTAAGGAAATACAATCTCTTGTATTCCAACTAAATAGAACTTCTAAATCAGGGTAATATTTTCTTGCTTCATTTTCTAGCATACCATAAGTATCTTGATAACTAGAAGGCTCACCAGTTTTATGGTCTCCGCCACCAACAATTAATAACTCTTTATTACCATATTTTGCAGTTCTAAAAGAAAGATTAGGGTTTGAACTTGAAATATACATTCCACTAAATAAAGTTTTTTTAGGGTCAACAGCAATCAAATATGATGTGGACTGATACATTTTGGTAAAATAGAATCCAGGAAAATTTATTATAGGATAATGTGTGGCAATAATAACAAATTTTGAACTTATTTTAAATTCATTTAAATAAGTTGTATAACAATCATCATTTTTTTCAACATCATAAACAGTAGAATCAGTAAAAATTAGACCACCTTTAGATAAAATGAAATTACACAATCCATATAAATATTTTAAAGGATGAAATTTAGCCTGATTTTTAAAACAAATTGCACCTTGAACTTCAAAAGGTAATCCAGTTTTAGTAACAAAATCATAATTTGTAAAACCAATATCTTCTAATGCTTTTATTTCTTTATTAAAACTATCAATATCTTCCAATTTTGTAGTATACACAAAATTATTTTCCATTTTAAAATCACAATTTATTTTTTCTTCATTAATAATATTTTTAATATTATCAATTGCCTGCTCATTTGCATTTAAATAATCTTTTGCAAAATCTACAGAATAAGAATTAACCAAATAATCATAAAATAAACCATGCTGGCTTGTTATTTTTGCAGTTGTATGACCAGTAGTTTTAAAACCTACTCTGTCTTTATCAACAACAATAACTTTATAACCTAACTTAGTTAAATAATAAGCGCAAGTTATTCCAAAAATACCTGCACCAATAATACATACATCAGTCTTTAAATTTTTATTTTCATCATTTTTGTTTTCAAAAGACTTGATATCGCTAAGCCACAAAGAATTCATAAAATCACCTCTAAAAATAGTGTAACCAATTTTCTGGAATAAATTATAAAAAAGGTGGAAAAATAAAAATTAAAATGATATACTATTAAAAAAGGAGGAAAAAGTATGAGTGAAGAGTTACAAAAAAAGCTTTTTAAAAACACAAAAAGTGGTTGGGAAGAAGCTGATGAAAGACAAAAAGAAGATATTTTTAATATATCTGAAAAGTACATGAATTTTTTAAATAAAGCAAAAACAGAAAGAGAATTTATAAAACAAGCAAAAATTAAAGCAGATGAAAATGGATATAAAGACATCATGGAGTTTGAAACATTAAAACCAGGTGATAAAATATATTTTATTAATCGTGAAAAAAGTATGTATTTAGCAATAATTGGAGAAAACTCAGTTGAGGAAGGTCTTCATATAATTGGTTCACATGTAGATTCTCCAAGATTAGACTTAAAACCAAATCCATTATATGAAGATACAGGTTTAGCTTATTTTAAAACACACTATTATGGTGGGATAAAAAAATACCAATGGACAACAATTCCACTTAGTATGCATGGTGTAATTGTAAAACCTAATGGAGAAAAGTTTGAAATAAACATAGGCGAAAATGAAACAGATCCAATTTTTACAATAACAGATTTATTACCACATTTAGCACAAACTCAAATGGAGAAAAAGCTAAAAGAAGGTGTAGAAGCTGAAAACTTAAGTTTATTAGTAGGAAGTATTCCTTTTGAAAGTGAAAAAGCATCTGAAAAAGTTAAACTAAATATTTTAAATATATTAAACCAAAAATATGGAATTACAGAAATAGATTTCACAAGTTCAGAAATAGAACTAGTGCCAGCATTTAAAGCAAGAAGCCTAGGGTTTGATTCAAGCTTAGTTGCAGCTTATGGACAAGATGATAAAGTATGTGCATATTTATCACTTCATGCAATGATGGAATTAGAAAATGTAAAAAATACTGCTATTTGTATCTTAGCAGATAAAGAAGAAATAGGAAGTATGGGAAATACCGGAATGGAATCACACATGTTTGACTTCTTTGTTTCAGAAATATTAAATAAATTAGGTGTAAATAGACCAAATTTATTAGATAAAGTTTTTTGCTTTTCTAAAATGTTATCTTCAGATGTAGATGCAGGATATGATCCATTATATGCAAGTGTATCAGATAGCCATAATGCAGGATTTTTAGGAAAAGGAATAAGCTTAAATAAATACACAGGAGTAAGAGGAAAAGCTGGAGCATCTGATGCAAATGCGGAATATGTAGCTTGGATAAGAAATGTATTAGAAAAAAATAGTATTAGATATCAAGTTGCAGAACTAGGAAAAGTTGACATTGGTGGAGGAGGAACAATAGCATACATTTTAGCAAACAAAGGAACTGATGTAATAGATTGTGGTGTTCCAGTACTATCAATGCATGCACCTTATGAAGTTACAAGTAAATATGATATTTATTCAGCATATAAAACATATAAAGCATTTTGGCAAGAATGAAATTAAGGAACACTCCTTAACTATATGGCACTACTCCTTAAAGGGAGATGGTGTCATTATTTTTTTATTTAATCGTTCATTTCGTTCAAAAAGAAATTGTAAATTATTAAATAGCGCCTCTTTCATGCTCAAAATGTATTATATTATTTTGCATGTAATTACGAATGCGACTGGAATATAATTAGAATATCTTAAATTATTTTATGGAAAATGTTCGCGTCGAACAGCTTTGCT
>CAZBMU010000003.1:4471-31891 GCA_964493175.1 uncultured Clostridium sp. | reverse complement strand
ACTTCAGGAACTACCGGAAGTGCTAAAGGTGTATGTTTATCTCAAAGAAATATTTGCTCAAATATATTATCTATTTATGGAATTGTAAAAGTAAGAAGGAATGATTTATTCTTTTCTGTTTTACCTCTTCACCACACTTATGAATGTACAATAGGTTTTTTACTTCCTATTTATAGTGGTGCTTCAATTTGTCATTGTGAAGGCTTAAGGTATATAGTTCAAAACATGCAAGAATTTCATCCTTCTGTTATTTTATGTGTTCCATTACTATTAGAAAAAATGCATAAAAATATTGTTAAAAATATGAATAAAACATTACCTGAAAAATATAGAAAAGAACAAGATGAAAACCCTTATTATGATTTACCATTTTTTATGAAACAAATTGTAAAAAACAAAGTAAAAAACACTTTAGGTGGAAGATTACGTGTATTTATTGTTGGTGCTGCTAGCGTAAATCCAAATGTTGCAGCAGATTTTAGAAATATGAATTTAAATGTCTTACAAGGATATGGTCTAACAGAATGTTCTCCATTAGTTGCTGGAAATACAGATTTCTTCCAAAGAGATGATAGTGGAGGTCTTCCTATTCCCAATGTTGAATATAAAATAGAAAATCCTAATGATGAAGGTGTTGGAGAAATAATTGTTAAAGGTCCAAATATAATGCTGGGATATTATGAAGATGAAGAAAAAACAAATCAAACTATAATTGATGGGTGGTTCCATACAGGAGATCTAGGCAAAATTGATGAAGATGGATATCTATATATAACTGGAAGATGTAAAAGTGTTATTGTTACTAAAAATGGAAAAAACATTTATCCTGAAGAATTAGAATATTATCTGAATGATAATCCTTTGATTTCAGAATCTCTAGTTTTAGGAATTCAAAAAGAAAATGATGATGAAACATATATAAATGCTCAAATTTATCCAAATATTGAAGCAATAAAAGAAACTTTTAAAGGTTCTGTTCCTACTAAAGAAGAAATTCAAAAACTAATTCAAGATGTTATTTCAAATGTTAATAATAAACTTCCTAATTATAAACATATAAAAGGATTTATAATTCGTGATAAAGAATTTGAAAAAACTACAACTCAAAAAGTTAAAAGATATGGAAAAAATATGAAGATGGACTAAATTTCTGGTCCATCTTCTTCTTTTCTTTCTTCTTTATTATTTTTAGTTTCTATATATTTTTCAGTTGTTTGGTTTAGTATTGCTATTGATTTTGTTCTTTCTTGGTCACTTAATAAGCTTAAATTATCAATTATTTTACAAACTCCTATCATTTCTTTTTCAGAAAATTTTCCTAATGTTTTTATTGTTGTAGATATTTCTTTTATTGCCTCTGGACTTCTTCTATACAATAGTTCTACTCTAAAATTTTCTAAATTGTTTTTTAGTTCTTGGCTTTCTTTTTTTGGATTATTTTCATCTTGTTTTTCTTCATCACTTCTAACTAATCTTATTATGTCATTTCTAATTGCTATCCTTAATTCATTGGTTGTTATTTGTAATGAACTATTTGGTTTTGTTTCTTTTATTTTATCATATTCTTTTATTATATTATCTGTAAAATAATTTACATATTTAAACATATTCCTTGATGGAACTAAACTTGTAAAATGTGATAAAAAGTTACTTCCATGTGTGAAATAGTTATTTGCACTTTGTTTTGCAATTATTCTTAATTTTGCTTTTACAATATTTTCTGTATCTATTTTACAAGTTATTGCTTGTTTTACTTGTCTTTCTATTTCTGCATCATTTATTTTGTGTTCATTTTCGTTTCCAATGTTATTATAAATTTCTTCTAACTTTGCTATTGTTTCTTCTTCTAATTTTTCTTCTTTTAGTTTTTCTTCTTTAGATAGCTTTTTTAAAGCATCTTCTTTTAGTTCATCATCTTCTAATGCCTTTATCATTTCTTTTTGTAGGGAAAAGTTGTCTCTTTCTTGTATTTCTTCTAGGTATTTATCTATGATAATTTTTTTCATTTCATCAGAGAAACCATTAAATAATTTTAATACTTGATAGTTACTCATTTGCTTATCTTGTTCTATTTTTTCAAATGCATTTGAAATGGCAACTTCTGATACATCCATTTCTTCCATTTTTTCGCCAATGCTTTCTAATACTTCTTTTTGCATATCAGGATTATTTATTTGTTTTACTGCTCCTATTGTTTCTTCTTTTATAATGTCACTTGGTTTTATTACATTTTCATCCTCAATATTCTCTATTTTTTCTTTCATAGTACTTATTGTACTTTCAGGTATTTGGTCTATTTTTTTTCTTGTAAAAAATAACTTTTGTATTCTTTCTTTTATACTCATTTATTTTCTCCTTTTGCTTAATTTTTCTTTATAATATCATAATATAAAATTTTTGTCTATTGTTTTTCATAATAAAAACAGCCGATAATTTCGACTGCTTTTATTTGGTGGCTTGAAGTGGAATCGAACCACTGACACGAGGATTTTCAGTCCTCTGCTCTACCAACTGAGCTATCAAGCCATAAAATATTTACACATAAAAAAATGGCGACCCGGAACGGGCTCGAACCGTCGACCTCTAGCGTGACAGGCTAGCGTTCTAACCAACTGAACTACCGGGCCATTTAAAAATGGTGGTCGCTACAGGGCTCGAACCTGTGACCCCCTGCTTGTAAGGCAGATGCTCTCCCAGCTGAGCTAAGCGACCTTGTGTCCTTTCGACGAGATTTATTATACTAATTTTTCTTCTAGTTGTCAATACATTTTACTAAATTTCTTTAAATATTTTTCCTAAATTATCATTTATAACCAAATTTGCTCTATAATCATAAGGAGTAGAATCCCTATTAATTAAAACAAGTTTCTTTCCTCTAAAATAGTTAATTAAACCACTTGCAGGATTTACAGTTAATGAAGTACCTGCAACAATCATTAAGTCTGCATTATAAATAGATCTTATAGATTTTTCTAATATTTCTTCATTTAATCCTTCTTCATATAAAACTACATCTGGTTTAATTATTCCTCCACATTCACAAAGTGGAATTCCTGTGCTTTCAAATACAAATTCTGCATTATAAAATTTATTACATTTCATACAATAATTTCTTAAAACACTACCATGTAATTCTAAAACATTTTTAGAACCCGCTTTTTGATGTAATCCATCAATATTTTGAGTTATTACAGCTTTTAATTTTCCTTGTTCTTCCAATTCAGCTAATTTTATATGAGTTATATTTGGCTCATATTTTAATGAATTCATTTTTTCTCTGTAAAATTTATAAAATTCTTCTGTGTTATTTATAAAAAAAGTATGGCTAAGAATTGTTTCAGGTGGATATTTATATTTTTTATTATACAAACCATCTTTACTTCGAAAGTCAGGGATACCACTTTCAGTAGATACCCCTGCTCCTCCAAAAAATACTATATTATTACTTTCTTCAATTAATTCTTTAAACTGACTAATCATTTCTTTCAATTCATTTACCTCTTATAATTCTATTTCTTCATCATCTTTTTGTTGCTCTTTTCCTATAAAACTATCTAAAACTTTTTCATCTCCATAAGAGTCTTTTCCTTTAGGAATACCATCTTCGATTATATAGTCAGATATAACACATAATCTATAGTTTTCTTCTTTAAATTTATTTTGAATATATTTTAGAGTTTCCTTTTGTTTACCTGTACATTTTTTAGGCATTGTAACTAATGCAGATTTGTAATCTGGATACGACATTTCTGCAATAGTTATATGCCCTTCATTTGCTAATAAAAATAATAATACATTTATATCTCTACTTTGTGCAAATCTTTGCAAATTAGCACTATCTTTTAAGTGTGTTTTTAAAAATTCATTCATATATGAGAAATGAGGATAACTGTTTTTATTTTTATAGGTATCTTCGCTTTCTTTTTTTATAATTTCAATATTACCATCTCTGTTTTCTCCGTCAACTATTTCATCACCATATATTAATACAAATTTTGAATCACTTATTTTAAAATTTTCTTCCATAACTAAGTTCTCCTATTTTTTAATTACAATATTAAAAATTTTACCAGGTACATATATTTCTTTTATAACTTCATTATTTGAAAGTATATCTTTTACCTTCTCATCTTCTTTAATTTTAATTAAAATTTCATCTGCTGAATCATCTGCATTTACTGTTACACAAGCTTTTAGTTTACCATTTACTTGAATAGGAATATCCTTTGTACCACCTGTCATTTCTTTTTCATTTATTTCAGGCCATTTTTCTTTATGAATTGACTCAACCTTTCCTAAACTTTCCCACAATTCTTCTGCAAAGTGTGGTGCTAATGGTGCTAATAATTTCAAATATATTTCTACTGTTTCATATACTACTTTTTCGTTTATATTTTCATTTTCTCTTAAATATTCATTTATTTTGTTTAATAGTTCCATACTTCTAGCTATTGCAGTATTGAATTGGAAATTATTTATATCTGCTCCCATAGATTTAATAGTTTGATTTTTTACTCTTAATAATTCTTTTTCTTTTCCACCAATTTGAGTTTCTTTGTTTTTGTATTGTTTTACAGTTTCAATTAGTCTTTCTATTCTTGAGAAATATCTAACCATAGATTCAATACCTTTTTCATCCCATGGGCCACCTTGAATGTACTCAAATCCAAACATTAAATACATTCTAAACACATCTGAACCATGTTTTTCAACATATTCATCTGGTGATACTGTATTTCCTTTACTTTTACTCATTTTATTTCCATCTGGTCCAAGTATTAATCCTTGATGTATTAATTTTTTAAATGGTTCATCAAAATTTAAATATCCTAAATCTCTTAAAGCTTTTGTTATAAATCTTGCATATATTAAATGCATTGCTGCATGTTCTTTTCCTCCAATATAGCAATCAACTGGAAGTATTTTGTTTATTAAATCTTTATCAAATGCTTTTTCTTGATTATGTGCATCAGGGTATCTTAAATAATACCAAGATGAACATACAAATGTATCTAATGTATCCGCTTCTCTTGTTGCTTTTCCACCACATTTTGGACATGTACATTCCATAAATTCTTTAGATTTTTTAAGTGGTGATTCTCCATCTGGTTTAAATTCTACATTTTTAGGTAATAGAACTGGTAAATCTTTTTCTGGTACTGGAACAACTCCACATTTATCACAATAAATAATTGGAATTGGCGCTCCCCAATATCTTTGTCTAGATATTAGCCAGTCTTTTAATCTATAATTAATAGTCTTATTTCCTTTTGATTCTTTTGCTAAATCTTGTATCATTTGCTTTTTAGCTTCATCTGATGTTAAACCATCATATTTACCACTATTAACTAAAATTCCTTTTTCTATAAATGGTAGTTCCGCTTCTGTTCCATCTTCAGGTTTTATAACTGTTTTTATTGGTAAATTATATTTTGTTGCAAATGCAAAGTCTCTTGTATCATGCGCTGGAACAGCCATAACAACACCTGTTCCATAATCTTCTAATACATAGTCTGCTATCCAAACAGGAACTTTATCTCCATTTACTGGGTTTATAACATAAGCACCTGTAAACACTCCTGTTTTTGGTCTTTCTGTTGATAATCTATCTATTTCATTTAATTTAGCAGTTTCTTTTATGTAATTATCTACCTCATCCTTTTGTTCTGGAGTAGTTATTTTTTGAACTAGTTCACTTTCAGGTGCAACAACCACATAAGTAACACCATTAATTGTATCAAGTCTTGTAGTAAATACTTTAAACTCAAAATCTCCATTTTCACCTTTAAAAGTAGCTTCTGCTCCTTCTGATTTTCCAATCCAATTTGTTTGAACTTTTTTGGTAGATTCTGGCCAATCTAATTTATTTAAATCTTGCAATAATTCTTCTGCATAATCTGTAATTTTGAAAAACCATTGTGCTAGTTTCTTCTTTTCTACTGCTGTTCCACATCTTTCACATTCACCTTGAATTACTTGTTCATTTGCTAAAACTGTTTTACAACTATCGCACCAGTTAACAGGAGCTTCTTTTTTATATGCTAAACCTGCTTCATATAGTTTTAAAAATAGCCATTGTGTCCATTTATAATATTCAGGCATACAAGTTTCAATTGAATAATCCCAATCATAACTTCCACCCATTTCTTCTAGTTGTTTTTTCATGGTTTCAATATTTTGCATTGTTGATTTTTCTGGGTGTATTCCAGTTTTTATTGCATAGTTTTCTGCAGGTAAACCAAAAGCATCAAATCCCATAGGATGAAACACATTATATCCTTGCATTTTTTTATATCTTGCAAAGGAATCTGCAGGTGCATAATTAAACCAATGCCCTAAATGTAGTTTTGCTCCAGATGGATATGAAAACATTTCCAATGTATAGTATTTTTCTCCTTTCTCATTTGGAGAATATTTATATAAATTTTTTTCTTTCCATTTTTTTTGCCATTTTTTATCAATCTCTTTTGAGTATTCCATTTAACAATCATTCCCTTCATTTATGTTACATTTTGCTTTATAAAAAAAGTTAATATACATCTTAACGGTATAAGTATATCAATTTTTTTAAGTTTTTACAACTGTTTTTATTAAATTTATTGCTTTAATGCCTAGGTTTGTTACAATTTATAATTATATCATTAAATTCGATTTAAAATATATAAATATAAAAAATATTAAGTCCGCGTAAGCGACCAAACTCCATCGACACCAAGGACTTAGTATTTTTTATATTTATATATTTTTTATAATAATTTTCATAATTTAGTAAATAATATTATTATAAAATAAAATTATAGGAGTGTTAATTATGGAAAATCAAAATTTAAATATTTTAGATGAAGTCAACAAAGGTGCTACTATGGGCATGGATGCAATATCTTATGTTTCTGAAAAAGCTAGTGATAGTAAATTTAAAGTAGTTTTAGAAACTGAATACAATAAATATAAAAAGATTTCTGAAAGAGTAAATGATTTATATTCTAATTATAGTGATAAAGAACCTCATGAAACAAATGCTATGAATAAAATGATGACTTGGTATGGTATTCAAATGAAAACTATGACAGATGATACTACTTCTAAACTTTCAGAATTACTTATGCAAGGTACTAATATGGGAATTATTGAAGGTAGACGTTTATTAAACCAAAATCAAGATGCAGAACCTGATGTTAAAAATATTCTAAATGATTTTGTTGTTATGCAAGAAGATAGTGTTGAAACTTTGAAAAAATATTTATAACAATAAAAGCGCGGATTTTATTAAATCTCCGCACTTTTTTCTTTTATATACTTTAATATTTCATTTACACATTTTTCTAAATCATAATTTTTAAAAGTTTCTTTTTGTGTAATATTACAATTTTTTAAATTTTCTTCAGAAAAATCTATATTATCTGCTTTTAATCTTCTTTCTACTTCTGCAAAATCAGGTTTTTCTTGCTCTTTTTCTCTTTCAATTGCCCTTTTTCTTCTTTCATCTTCATCAATATGAATATAAATTGGAATTACTTTTGTTTCTGTATTATTTTCATAATATTTTTTCATTTTAATATAAGACTCTAATGTACCAACTGTTAGAATATTTCCTTGTTGTTTTAACTGTTCATCATCAATTGTTGCATAAGTCCAAGGACCTTGTACTGTATTATATGTTCTACTTTCTATTACTTTTCCCTGTTGTTTACAGTTTTCAATTTCATCATGTGTTGTAAAATGATAGTTAACTCCATCCTTTTCTCCTACCCTTATTGGTCTTGTTGTATATAATATGTATTCTTTTATTTCTATATTTTCTTTTATTTTTTTATATATTGTATCTTTGCCTGTTGCACTTTTTCCCATTATATAAAATATGTTTGTCATATATTATTCCTCCCATACTCCATCATGAACACATCTTCTTTATCTGTTTAAAACATATATTGAAAAATTTAGATATTTTTCTTTTAAACTATTGTATAATTCCACCCAGGTTGCCAAGAATTTGACTTTCGCCAGTCATCTCTATTTGCTTCTTCCCATGATATTTTTTTAGTTAACACTTCGAAAGCTAATTGAGGTGCTCTATGGGCAACTATGCCTATTGTCTTGCCTTCATAATTTTCTTTTAAAAATTTTACAAAATCATTAATTCTTTTTTCTACATCTCTCAGTGATTCTCCATTTGGAAAAGGCTTTTCAATATGTTCTTCATAAATAACTAAAGATTTATCTTTTCCATCTAAATCACCATAATTGCATTCTCTTAATCTTTCATCTTGTATCTTCTTTACATTAGGAAATGCTAAATTTGCAGAATCTATTGCTCTTACTAAATCTGAAGTAAATATAACATCAAAATAAGTATCCTTTCTTATCTCTCCTAATTTAATTGCTCTTTTTTTGCCTATATCTGTTAATTCTACCTGTTTCCATCCACTACATTTTCCCATAGCATTATCATATGTAGTACCATGAACAAAATAAATTATTTGAATTGACATTGATTTTCCCCCTCATTTATTGCTTTATTTATTACTTCATTAATATACTTATCTTTTCCTAAAGTATATTGTTTTCTTTCATTTTTGTATTTTTCATATAATTCTATTTTTAATTCTTCGTAACGCTTTTTTTCATCCTCATGTGAATTCAAATATTCTCTAAAAATAATAGTTTTTATACCATTCATATCTCCTGTTTTATATACATGTATAAATGCTTTCACTTTTCCATCTTCTTCTTTGCGAATTAAATAATCTCCACCCATAGTTTGCTCTTTTTTTACTGTATAAATATCTCCTTCAACATTTAATTCTGTAAAATTTTTAAAATCTTCCAAATCATCTGTCTGTATTAAAATATCTATAATTGGTTTAGACTTAATATTTTTTATACTTGTACTTCCTACATGTTCTATAGATGAAATTTTATCTTTATATATTTCTAACAATATTTCTTTTTCTTCTTCAAAAATCTTATCATAATCTTCTCTGTAATCCATTATTTCTAAACATCCACGTTTTAATCCAACATTATCCATTCTTTGTTTCTTCTCCTTTATTCTATATTTAACACTTTTATTCAAACTCTTTTATTATTAATTATGTTATATCACATTAAACTCGAATTCTCAAGTTATTTCGAATTTCTTTTTATATAAAAAAGATATAACATTTCTGTTATATCTTAAATTTTTCCACTTTATTCATTTATAGCACAACCTTATTTTAAATATTCTTTAAAAAATTCTTCCATTTTATCAAAAGGAATTACATCTAAATTGTCATATAAATCAGTATGAACAGCACCAGGTACAATCATAAGTTCCTTATTATCCGTATATTTTCCATTTTTTATCATATCATTATACGCATCTTTACTAAAATAACAAGAATGTGCTTTTTCTCCATGTATAATTAAAACTGCATTTCTTATTTCTCCTGTAAATGTGTGTTGTGGAGTATTTATAAAAGAAAGACTTGAAGTTATATTCCATCCACCATTAGAATTTAAACTTCTTTTATGGTATGCTCTTCCTTTATAGTATTCGCTATAATCTTTTACAAAGAATGGACTATCTTCTGGAACAGGAAGTTCTAAACAGCCTCCGCCTAATTTATATTCTCCATTTTTAAAATCTTCTATCCTTTGAGAATTTAAGTTTTTCTTTAAATCATATAATTGATCCTCTGTAGTAGCATCAAAATATCCATTGTGATTTATCCTACTCATATTATACATTGTTGAACATACTGTAGCTTTTATTCTTGTATCTATACTTGCAGCATTAAGAACAATTCCTCCCCAACCACAAATTCCTATAGCTCCTATTTTTTCAGGATTTACATTTTCTTGAACTGATAAGAAATCAACAGCTGCCCCAAAATCCTCTGTATTTATATCTGGAGAAGCAACATATCTAGGTATTCCTGAACTTTCTCCAGTATAAGATGGATCAAATGCTATCGCCAAAAAACCTCTTTCTGCCATAGTTTGTGCATATAAACCGCTACATTGTTCCTTTACTGCTCCAAAAGGTCCACTTACAGCAATTGCTGCTAGCTTTCCTTCATAGTTTTTTGGTTCATATAAATCTGCTACTAATGTAATACCAAATCTATTTTTAAAAGTTACCTTTCTGTGATTTACCTTTTCACTTTTTGGGAATGTTTTATCCCATTCTTGAACTAATTTTAATTCTTCACTCATTTTTACTCCCCCTAATCTAATTTATCATATACTTCATCAGATACAGGTTCACACCATTCATTTGAAGTATCAACTCCTGGTATTTCAACTGCAATATGACTAAACCATGAATCAGATTTAGCTCCATGCCAATGTTTAACATTTGCAGGAATTATAACAATATCTCCTACTTTTAAACTTCTTGGCTCTTTTCCTTCTTCTTGATACCATCCTTCTCCTTCTACGCAAATTAAGACTTGACCACCACCTTGCTCAGAATGGTGTATATGCCAATTATTTCTGCATCTAGGTTCAAAAGTTACATTTGCAAAAGCTACTCCTGATTCTGTTTTATCTAACATTTTTAAATACGAATTACCAACAAAATACTCAGCATAATCTACATTTGGTTCTCCCATTCCAAAACCACCACCATGAGTAGTACCTGTTTCATTATTATTATTTTGTATTTCCTCTGCATATACTTCTTTTACCATATTAAAAACTGCCCATGCATTTGGCCATCCAGCATAAAAAGCAGCATGTGTTACAATTTCTGCCATTTCTGATAAAGTAATTCCATTATTTTTAGCATTTAATAAATGATATTTTAAAGAATTATCAACTAATCCTTTCCCCATAAATACGCATATTGTTACTAAACTCCTATCTCTTAAAGATAATTTGTCTTCTCTTGACCATACCTCTCCAAATAATACATCATCATTTAATCTAGCAAACTTTTCTGCAAAATTTCCTAATTGTTCATGTCCTGCTGTTTGTTTTACCATATCTACATTCCTCCTTATAAATTATTTATCTTCATATTCAGTAAATCTTTCAACTCTCATTTTTAATTCATACTTATTTCTTAGATCTGTTATTTCTTTCATCATTTCTGATTTATGATGCAAATCTAATGCTTCTTGGTTTTCCCATTTATCAATCAACATTACTGTTTCGTTATCTTCCATTGGAAAGAAATATTCATATCTTTCATTGCCTTCTTCAGTTCTTACTCTATCTACAATTCCACTTGATACCATTTCTTCAGCAAACTTTCTTGCTGAACCATTTTTACCAGTATAATATATATTTACTACTAAACTCATAATAATCCTCCATTTATTGACATATTTCCAAAAGATCCTTGAATATCATATCTGTATAATAAATAATCTCTTTTCCTAAATTCTTAGCATATTCTATTTCTAAATTTGTACTATTTCCTATATAATTATTTACATTTACAACAAATATAGCGTCAGAAACTTCTATTCTTTTAAAATGTGTTTCTTTTAGCATAGCAATTTGTTCTTCTGTTATTTTAATGTTTTCTATGACTGGGTAAGTAGGAGTAAGAATACAATTACCTTCTAATGCCAATTTTTCTGCAACTATCATCATTTCTTTTTGAAATTTTAAACTTCCACATAATGTTATAATTTTCATTTCAATCTATTCTCCTTTCATATATAATTATTTGTATTATATATGAAAGAGCTAATAATTTCAACTAACTATCAGCTTTAATAATTATAATTTTTTCATTTTGCGTTTCTCCTAATCCTTGTATATACATTAGAATTTTGACTTTTTTGCTATTTTATGATATTATGTAAATATATATTTTTTTATTTACTATTTCGCTACTTAGTGAAATATGCAGGTACATTGACAAATATCTATTACAAGAAAGGAAGGTTAGATTATGACACAAATATCTATCGATTCTTGGCTTTCTGACTTTCAGCTTGAATTTTTAAAAAATTCATTAAGTCAGGAATCCTACTTCAAACAAGTTATCATCGCTGGCAGTTACGCTGATTGGATGAAAAACAATTATGGAGTATCTTCTCCAAGCTGGAAAGCAATACCAGACATTAATATTTATGTTCTTATCGATGCAAACCCTACTGAAGAAATCGATGCGATGACAGCACTTGGGAACATTTATCGTACAATGTCAGAGAAACGAAAAGATATCAGCCTGTTGCTTGATCTTCATCCTTTCTCTATGTCTGTTGGCACTGTTGTTCCTAACAAAACTCTTCAGGTAACATCTCGGATTTTAAATATCAATGGATGTTTTCCTGACTACTGTTGGTTTGGCTGGAAATCAAATTACATTCATATTGCAGGAGACGATATTCTTTCTAAAATGGATATCCATCATCCTGTACGTGATGTATACTGGCTTAAGCACATGCATATGGCTTTTTCTTCTTATAGCAATATTATGTATATGATTGCTTTGTCTAGTATGGTAACCGAGCCATTGGTACGATTTGATGAGGCATATCGATATCTCAAAGAAGTTATCAAGGATGGTATTTCCTTGGGACTCCCTATTAAAGACTACCCCGATTTTGACTATTCCATTATTAAACAATGGAAAGATAATACGGATGGTTTTTACATGAAGTTCTATGGAAAAGTGGAAGCAGATATTGCTAAACATGTTTTAGAAGTGGAGCAGAACTATTTCAAGCATCGTACAGCTGAAAATGCTGATATTTTGCAAAGAGAGTTTTGTACTTTACACGCAGCAGTATACGAAAAAGGTTTTAAGGCAAGATGCCTTGAAATCTGCGGTAGTGTTGATAAGTTTGTTGAAATTCCAAAATGGTACTAAGACAAGGAGGACAATATTATGGCAAGCTATGAAAATATTGAACTTCGGAGAATCTTCGATATTGATTGGATTTTAAAAGATCCCGAAGGTTTAACAAAGAAGTTTGCAACAAAGGGTATTTCAATTAATTGCGTAGAGCTCGCAAATAAATATCGTGCTCTTAAAACTCTCAAGAAAGATTTAGATACATTGAGAAATCAACACAAAACAGCTAGCAAGGCTATTAGACTAGCTAAAAATCGTGATAAAGCTCTCAAAGAGTGCACAGCACTTTCCAAAAAAGTAAAGGAAAAGGAAAAAGAAGTAAATGCTCTAGCAGTTGAACTTCGTAATATACTTCTCACACTTCCTAATCCTCCCGCTGATGGTGTGCGTGCTGGTGGTAAAGAGAATAATGAGGTTATTAAAACCTTTGGTGAAAAACCAGAATTCGATTTCACCCCTCGTGATCACATCCAACTCGCGGAAGAACTTCACTTGGTAGACTATAACCGTGCTCGTAAAATAGCTGATGAAGGTTTTGCCATCTATACCGGTCAGGGTGCTATGCTCGAATGGGCACTTTTACAGTTTTTTTATGAAACCCATTATCACGATGGATATACTCCTCTTGTTCTTCCAGTTATGCTTAACGAAATGTGTGGTTTTACTACAGGGCAATTTCCGAAGTTTCAGGAAGAAGTCTATCGTGTAGATGATAGAAAGCACTTCTTGAATCCGACAGCAGAAACAGGTATTATTAATTTCCACAGAGATGAATTTCTTCAAGAAGATGAGTTGCCTAAAAAGTATTATGCTTATACTCCATGTTTTCGTGTAGAGGCAGGTAGCTCTCGAAAAGAAGAACGTGGTATGGTGAGGACTCACCAATTCAACAAAGTGGAAATGATTCAGTTCTCTCATCCTGATAATTCCGATGAAAGCCTCGAAGAGATGCTTCGCAAAGCCGAAGAACTTATTCAAGCTCTCGGTTTGCACTATCAGGTAAGCAAACTGGCAGCTGAAGATTGTAGTTATTCAATGGCCACGACTTTTGATGTCGAAGTTTGGATTCCAAGCATGGGTATTTATAAAGAGGTAAGCTCTGTATCCAATGCTTTTGAATACCAGGCACGTCGGGGCAATATTCGTTTTAAAGATACCAATGGCAAAAAGAGGTTTGTTCATACTCTTAATGCCTCTGGCCTAGCAACAAGCCGTATCTTCCCTGCTATTCTCGAACAGTATCAACAAGCTGATGGTAGTGTAAGAGTTCCAGATGTTCTGAAGAAATATCTTCCTTTCGATTATATTAGATAGTCAAAATTGTTTGGATTTTTTTCTTCTCCTGCAAAAAAATAGGTAGCAAGCTATAATTATAGCTTGCTACTTATTTCTTTTATTTTATATTCTTTTCAAAAATGTATAGATTGTTTCTGCGTAGTTTTCTAATTCTCTTATGTCAATATATTCATTTGGAAGATGAGCCTGTTTCAAACTTCCTGGTCCATATACACAAGACTTAATATTTGCTATATTATATAGAAAACCTGCATCAGAAGAAGCACAGAAAATATTTTCTTCTTTTCGAGAATTTTTTACCAACTCTGAAATTAATTCTGAATCACAATAAAAGCTATCTATTCCACCACTTTCAAACAATTTTGTTGTTACTTTACATCTATTATTTAATGATTTATTAAAAATCTCTGTTATGTCATTTACTTCTTTAACATAATCTTTAAAATTATCTTGAGGCATTACTCTTGTTCCCCAATAAAGAACACATTCTGTAGGAATGGTTCCACTACTTGTTCCTCCTTCATATCGTCCAATATTAATAAATGGTTGTGAGTCATTTTTATTAGTTCTTTTAGTTTCTATCCACTCTCTTAATACTTTTAAATAATCTTCTGCTATTTCATATGGATTAATTTTCCCCTCTGGTAAGCCAGTATGTCCTCCATCTCCTAGAATATGCGTCTCAAAAAACATATTTCCCATCTGTTTTTTACAAACTCTTGATTCTGTTGGTTCCATGACTATAGCCATATCTGCTGAAAGTAATTTTTTTTCACATAATGGTATTGTACCAAATAAACTAGTATTTTCTTCATCACAAACTAAATTTATTATAATTTTCCCTTTTCCTAAATCTTCATCTATTATTTTAAAAATTCCAGCTAAAGCTCCTGCTATACCGCCCTTCATATCACAAGAACCTCGTCCATACAGCTTACCATCTTTAATTTCAGGAATAAAAGGATTTGTCTTCCATAAATTAATTTTTTCTCCATTTTTTGCTGGTACAGTATCCATATGTCCATTAAATAAAACTGTCGGTCCTGGAACATTAAATATATATGTTGCTATTATATTTGGTCTGTCTTTTGCAAATTCTAGAACTTCTATTTTAAAATTTTTGCTTTTCAACAAACTAATCAAATAGTTGGCAACATCTTTTTCAGTGTCTATATCTATTTGACTTGGTATAGAAATCAATCTCTCTAATATTTCCATTGCTATACTCATTATATACCTCCGATTTAATATTCTGTCTTAATAATAGTTATACTTTTTGGTTAAATATTTCTTCTAATGTTTCTCTTTTAAATCCTTCCCTAAAATTTATCTTTGCTGGACAGATATCTTCACAAGGAAATTTACAATTTTTACATTTATCAAATTCTGAAAAGTCCATTGGCTGATTGTGTTCATATGCATATTTTATGTTTCTTATCTTTCCTCTAGGAGATTTTGTTTCTTTTTTAGATTCTTGATATTGCGGACAATTTTTAACACAAGAACCACAATTTAAGCATTTTAATAATTCATTAATCTTCATATTTATATTCATCTCCTTTTTGATAGTCATAAATATAATTTGTACTATTCGCTATTTCTAATAATGTTTTCTTTTTTCTTGGTAATATATTTAGTTCTGTAAAATATGTAATATCAATATACTCAACATTTTTTATTCCTTTTAAATTCAATTCATCAATTGAATAAATACTTGAGAAAATAATATTTTTCTTTCCTTCTTTATCTTCTATTAATGGTGTAAAATCGTAAGAAACAGAGTTTATTCTTATTAGTTCTTCTTCTTTTATTGAATCATTACTTTGTATATAATATTTATTATCATTATTATTAAACACTCGTAATGCAATCTTTGTAACATTTTTGTTTAAAATCTCATCTGATCTGCATATATTATAACCAGATACATTTTTAACTAATTTATCTCCATAAACTTTTTCCTTACCATTTTCAATAAATTTAACTCCCAAAATAGAATCTTTCAATTCTCCATGCCTTTTTGATAATAAATTTTTATAATTGCTTCTTATAACTTCTAATACTGTTTTTCCTCGTATTTTATTTAGCGTTATATATCCAATATTCAATTTTTGCTCATCACACGCTTTTATTAAATCTTCAATATTTACATTAGAGCTAACTACAATATTATTATTTATCTTATCTATATATATATCTTCATCATAATCGAATTTTGTATTTACTAAATCATTTTTTTGAATTTCACTTGGAAGTACTTTTCCAGGGTTCACTATATGCTTTGGATCAAATCTATTTTTTATTCTATAAAATTCTTCTATCTCATCATTCGTATGCTTTTTTATTATGTAATCAATTTTTTCTAATCCTATTCCATGTTCAGCTGCAAGCGAACCATTATTTTTTAGACATTTCTCCATCATTAATCCAAGTACTCTATGTTTCTCTTTTGTACCTTGTTCATTGTTTTCGAAAAAGAAAGTCGGATGTACATTTCCATCACTAAAATGAAATGTATCAAGCATCGGTATACTATTTATTTCAGCTATTTCAAAAATATCTTCTACTAAATTTTCGAGTGAAGTTCTTGGAACAACACCATCTACTAGTAAAGAAATTGGTTTTATTTCTATCTCATCTTTCAACAATTGTCTGTTCTTTTGATATGCTTGCCCTCTAACTTCATAGATACTTCCAGTTGGAGTTGTAATCTCCACAGGTAAATTCTTTGTATATTCATTTAATTTATCAAAGAACATTTTTTTATCTTTTTCTGAATATGAAAAATATTCCAATAATAAATAATAATCTCCCACTCTTCCTTTTTTTGTATGATATGATGGTGTAATCATTTCCATTGCTGAAAATGGAATTCCAGATTTAAAACAATCATTCAGCAATTCATTTATTATACTTGATGTGTTAAAAGTCATGCAAAACAATAATGTTTCTGTCGGTTTTTTCACTAATCTTACTTTTATCCATCCAACAGCCCCTAAGGTACCTTCACTTCCAATAATAGAATAAAAATAGTCTGATATTCCACTTTGATTCTCCTTTTTTATAATATGCTCTACACCATCAGCTGTAAAATATTGAAATTCTTCTATGAAGCAATGTAATGGTCCAAACCTTAAGCATCTTGGTCCAGAACTATTCTCAGATATAGCTCCACCT
The DNA here is from genome assembly GCA_964493175.1 of uncultured Clostridium sp. Lineage (GTDB taxonomy): Bacteria > Bacillota > Clostridia > TANB77 > CAG-508 > CAG-269. Next base: position 14,622 of record CAZBMU010000003.1, on the reverse strand, counting down.
ATACTACAATGATCTTTAGAAATTGGATCTGGTGGAAAAAATAAATTATATTTAGACGCAAACTCATTTATTTCTGTTATTGTAGTTCCTGGTGCAAATATGGCTGTCTCCTTTATTTCATCAAACTCTATAACGCCTTTCCAGTTTTCATTTGATATAACAACACATTGTTCTTGTGGCACACACCCTCCTGTATATCCAGTAGCCTTTCCTCTTATTAAAAATTTCAAATTATGCTCCACGCAAACTTTAACAGCATTATTAAAATCTTCTTGATTAAAAACTAAAATTACTATGCTTGGTAAGGACTCTAACAAACTTGCATCTGAACCATATGCTATCAGATCTTCTTGTTTGTCTAATAATTTACTATTATCTATAGTTTTATTAAAATATTCTCTATATCCCATTTTTGACTCCTTTATTATTATTTATTATTATAAACATCTTCCACTGCTTTCTTTGCTACTTCAACATCATTTGTATATCCCAATTCATTTAATGTTTTACTTAATGCAATTATTGTTGCTAGTACATCACTTTTCCTTGTATAAAATCCCATTGTCCCTACTCTATCTTCTGCAATACAAACTCCATACTTATCTTTCATCATTACCGTAACTCTATCTCCATCAATTCCATTTTTTATTCTATCCTCATTTATTTGATTTTGTAGTTCATCAGGGAATATTATTCTTGTTGTAGATGGTGATGCAATTTTCTCATCAGCCATATACTTAAGCCCTAATGCAAGCAAACCTTGTCTTATTGCTTTTGCTGCTTTAGCATGCCTTTCATATATATTTTCTAATCCTTCATCTATCATATATTCAAAGACATCATTTAAGGCTCTTGCAAATAAAAATTCAGGGCTATTATCTAAATCCATACTAAAATAGAACTTTTTATTTGATTTTATTTTATTCATTCTATTAATAGCTTTTTGGCTATAACATACTAATGGGCATCCTTGAGGAGCATTTAAACATTTCTGGCTACCTGTTACATAGATATCTATCCCCCATTCATCAAATTTAATATCTGTACCGCCAAAGCAAGAAATTCCATCAACAAATAATAAAATATCTTCTGAAATTTCATTTATTACTTTTTTAACTTTTTCTGGATTATATAGTGTTCCTGTTTGGGTTTCATTCTGTACCATTGTTACTATATCATAATTATTTTGCACTAACATATCCTTTAGTTTTTGATAGTCGATTTCTTTTCCTTCTTTTCCTGTTAAGAAATCAACCTTTGCTCCCATATTTTCTGAAAGAGTTCCTCCAAAATGTCCCCATTGACCATTATCAATAGTAAGTACTCTTGTATCTTCATCAATTATATTATACAATCCCGTTTCTAATCCTACTCTTCCTGTTCCTAATCTTAAATAAATTGTATTTTCTGTACCAATTATTCTTTTTGCTTTTTCAAGCATAGCCGTTTGAATTTCTTTATACTCCTTAAAATATGAAGGAACTGGTATGCTATCATTTATACTTGATTTTATTATTGGATGTATTTCTGTTTGACCAACTGTCATATTTAATATTTTATTCATATTTTCTCCTTATCTAATTTATATATAAGAATTTTTTATATATAAATTTAAACTTATTATATTTTTACTAATATTTTATAAATTTATCTTTTGTTTCTTATTAATTGACTCTTCAATAGCACTCGCAACTTTAATTATTTCAACCACATCATTTAAAGATAAGATTGGTGATTCAATCTTTGATAATCCACATCTTACATAGTGTTCTAATTCTGTTTTTAAGGCACCCTTTATTTTTCCATTAATTTTAGGCCAGAAAAATAATTCAGGATAATCTACAGTATCATTAGACCAATTATGAATTACTGGTTCGTTTTTTATAGTAAATGTATTATCTTTTGTGAATATTTTCGTACTAAATTCAAAACCATATGGACACTTTTGTGCAACGTGCCACGTATTTTGTATAGTTGCGATTGAACCATTCTCTAATTCTAGAACAGCAACAATATTGTCAGGATATTTTCTATCTAAAAAACTATTAGCAAATGCATTTACGGATTTAACTTTATTTTTTGAAAGCCATAGTGTTAAATCAATATCATGTGCTAAACAACTGTATGCTGGATGTACTCTACCATACACATAATGTGATTTACTTTGAAAATTTCTCTCCATTGTAATATGTCTAATGTCATTTTTATTGGTTTGTGCAAGCATCTCTTCTAAAGCTCTATATCTATCATCAAATCTTAATATTTGACCCACATAAACATGAATTTCCTTCTTCTCCGCTTCTTGCTGGATTTTTATAGCATCTTTATAGCTTACTGTCATAGGCTTTTCAATTATCAAATCACATCCATATTCAATACCTATTAAAGCTACATCAATATGTTTATCTTCTGGAACTACTATATCTAATAAATCAGGCTTTAATTCTTCCAACATTACTCTTACATCGGTATACACTTTAATGTTTTCATCTAAACTATCTTTATCATGTGAAACATCTTTATGAAATTCATCTTGTAAGCTTTTTTGACTTGAACTAAATGACTCTACGTTCACATCGCAAACTCCTACTACTTCTACATTATTCATATCTTTATATACAGAATAATGCATTTTTCCAAACCATCCAAAACCTACTATACAAATTTTTAATTTATCCATATTATATCCTCCTATAATTATTTAGCTTTTTTGACTCACATATAAACCTTTTTTAAAAGAAATAATCTATTGTAGTATTAACGCTATTTATCATATTCTTGTTTTCTATATTATTATCTAAAATAACATTTTTCTGTCCATCTATTCTGCAACAGGCATCACAACCACTACAATATTCTTCTTTTAAATTATGATACAACATTTGTCCTAAATAAATGTTTTCATAATTAGTACATGTTAATATATTTTCGATAGGTCTTGCATTATTGCATGCTCTCATAACACATGGAAATATATCTCCATTAGCTCTTACTAATGCTCTAATCAACGAAAGCCAACACTTTTCAAATCTAGGTTCTTTGTTGTTTATTACAAAAAGTTTCTCTTTGTCAATATTTGTATGATTTAAAACAAAATTTTTAAATTCTTCATCTTTATCATTAAAAATTAATTCTTTTTCTTTTTCTACACTTTCTTTCCACCATTCTTTATTATCTGGAACCATCAACTGTCCTGTGCTTAAATAGCTTTCAGATGGGCAATGACAACTACTAACCATACATGTAGGTCTAAATTGAATATTTAGTTTTTTAGCTCCTTGATCTTTAAAATCTAAATAAACATCCTTATAAATCTTTTTTAAAAAGCTATATACTTCATCAATATTAAATCTACTATATACAAACCCTGCACCTACATATTTTATTGGTCCCTTAATTAATTCTTTTAGTGTTTGTACAGAATTTTCCAAACTTCCATCTTTTATTTTCTTAAAAGTCTTTTCATTATCAGTATCTAATGAAATTCTAATCCATTCTACTTCTTTTTGCCACTTTCCTTCTGGCAAATATTGACCATTTGATGTAACACCAATTCTAGCATTTGGAAACAACTCTCTTAATTTCATAATAATATCATTAAATTTATATTTACCATAATTATAATATACAGGTTCTCCTCCTCCAGATACAACAATTGCTCTAGGATCAAATATTTTTAGTTTATCTATTTCTTCGTATGGAAAAACCGCAGATTTATCTCTGTGATATGTACAGTACAAACAGCTTAACGGACAACAATCATAAGGGTGAAATTCTAGCAATCCTACTTTTATTTTATTGTCTGTTTTGGTTTCTAATTTATCCTTTATTATATCTACATGATTTAAAACCCTGTCATGTTTTCTTAAATTTTCTACGTCCTTAGACATTTTATCCCTCCATTTATATTATTATTTTGTATCCATCTTTTGCAAATTCTATATTATAATCTTTATAATATTTCTTCACTTCTTCATTAAATTGTTCTATTGTTAATTGAAAAGCTTCTTCTATGTGAGTTACTACAATTTTTTTTGCTTGCATTAAACTTGAATCATTTAACATTTTTTCAAAGCTATCTTCAGTATCTGAATAATCCACTCCACTACCAATGTTTTTATTTTCAAAGTATAAACAATGTGCTATCAATATATCAATATCTTTCAATTCTTCGTAAACTTTTAATTCTTGATATTCACAAGGTGCATATATTACCTTCTTACCGTTTCTATTGTCTTCAATTAAGAAATAGTAACCTTCTGTTTTGGGTATATATAAAGGAGTTACTGTTGTATTTTTAAATTTTATTGGTTCGTTATGGTTTAAATATATTATTTTTATTATTCCTTTACTTTCATAATATGATAGCATATTTCCTGAACCAAACTTTTTAAATAATTCTAATTGTCTTTCTGATATATATACATTTATAGGTATATCTTCAGTTTCTTCTTTTATATGATTAAAATTTATTTGTTCTACTACTCTAATCCCTTGTGTATGATCTGGATGCCAATGTGTTAAGATAACATGTTCTACTTTTTTTATATCTTCTCTTGTCAATTGCATTCTAACTTCTTCTGGAGTATCGAATAAAATATTATCATCATATACAAACATTGACGGTCCTGTTTGATATTCTGCCATTCCTTTTTTCCTTGCATTAATACATATTACACAACTACAACATGGCTTTGGTATTGGTGTTACGCCTCCCGTTCCTAATAAATTTAATTTCATTTTTTTCTCCTTTTCTTATTACCTATTTTATAAAAAAAACTCAAAGAAATACATTCTTTGAGTTTTATAAGGGCGCAAAAAAACATGTAATACCTGCAATTTCCTTACAATATATACAAAATCTATTGTTCAGCATCATCCTGTTTTCCCCCTAATATTTTTCTTATATAATTTTATGTTATATTAATTACTTTAGATTATTATAGGAATTATTCTATCACAACAAAGATTAAAAGTCAACTAAAATCCGATATTTCAAGTTCTATAGATTTAAGCTCTAGCACTGAGCAACACTCCACTTGCCGTGTGTGTTTGTAAAAGACATCTAATTATATTACAGTGGTTCTACATCAATGAATCTAATTAGTTTATTTACAGATTTCAAGTGAACTTTTAATTTCTTTTCTATAGCAAGATAATCCTTTATTGTAATATTCTCATTTACTTCTACTTGTAAAAAAACGCTATAATATGTTGACATATTTATTATTTTAACTTTTTTAAAATGTAATTCTTTAAATCTTTCTAGTTGTTTTTCAATTTCTTCTTTAATTTCATTATTTTCTTCATCGTTTATAAGCATTCCTCTTATATTACATATCATCATTTTAATTGAAGCATAGAATACATATATCGACATACCTAAACTTCCAATTTTATCTATATTTATATAACTTGGTATATAGTTTTCTAAAAATGTAAACACTAATACAGCTAACACTACACATGTAGATATAAAATCAGCCCTAGATTCTTTAGACGATTCTATCATTAACTCACTTTTAAATTCTTTTCCATAATATTGCAATAGCTTTATTACTATCATTTTTAAAATTAAAACAATCACAAGTATAATAACTAAACTTAAGTTAGGTTTAAAACTTCCTTTAAATGTGAAAAATTGATAAAGTATAAATATTCCAATTAGAAATAGCAAAAAACCTGTAAAAAGGTTAGCTAGATAATATACTTGTCCATAACCAAAAGGGTATGTCTTATTTGCTCTTCTTTTTCCAATTTTATTCGCAATTAAACTTGTAATATCTGTTAAAAAATCTATGAATGATTGAATCGAATCAGCTATTAATGTTGAAAACGAGAAAGTTATGCCTGAAATTAGTTTTATAATAGCTACAATTAAATTAAATACCGCTGTAATTATTATTAATCTATTTTCTTTCATTTCTTAATTATCCTTTTTTAAGTATTTTTTAATATTATTTCTTCAACACAAGATGCAACTCTTTCACAAGCATCAAAGCAGTTTTCTAAAGAATCATAAATTATGGTCCATGCTGATACTTCAATCGGATTTTTCTCATATTGATATAAATTTCTAATAGCTTGTTGATATAGCTTATCCCCTAGTTCTTCTAGTCTGTTTATGTTTACAACTTTTTTTTGAGTTTCTTCATATTCTTTTATTTTTTTAAATTTTTGTATCATTTCTTTTAATTCAACACAGCATTGATATATTAACTCAGAAAATTCTTTGAAGTCCTCCCTTAAAGCTGTTACATTTAAAATATCTAAATTTATTACAACTTCATCAATACAATCTATTATATCATCAATACGATTAGATAGCATAATTATATCTTCCCTGTCAATTGGAGGGAGAAAATCCTTTATAAGATAATTTAATATTTCATGCAAATTTTTGTCTGCATCATTTTCTAATTGATGTACTTGCATTTCTGTTTCTTCTGATTTATTAGCATCAAAATTGTTCACATACTCTTTTAACATCTTCGATATTTCTAATGCAATATCTGCATTTTTTATAAATTCATCAAAATAATTTAATTCTTTTCTTTTCATATAAAATTTCGTTCCTTTCTTGCTCTACTCTATAACATATCTTTTTTTAATTTTAAAGTTTTACTTACATATTATATAAAAATTTTCATAAATATAAATGTTGTTATATAGCCTAATACTCCACAAGCTGGAAATGTAATCACCCATGCCATCATCATATTTTTAACAATCTTCCAATTAACATTTGAAAGTCTTTTTGCTGCACCAACTCCCATTATTGCGGTAGTTTTTGTTTGCGTGGTACTAACTGGAACACCTGATAACGTTGAAAATAACAAGCAAAACGAACCTGCTAAATCTGCTGCTGTTCCTTGATATGGCTCTAATTTTACCATTTTAAGTCCAACAGTTTTTATAATTTTATATCCACCAATTGATGTTCCAAGCGTCATTGTAGCTGAACATAATAACATAAGCCAAATAGGTACTTCAAATGTTCCGAGTATTACTTACTCCATTAGCTAATGAAATTCCAAGTAAAAAAATACCTATAAATTTTTGACCATCTTGTGCTCCATGCATAAATGCCATTGCTCCACCACCCAAAATTTGAGTTTTTTTGAAAAATTTGCTTGTTTTTCTCCTATCAAAATTTTTACATATCTTTTCTATTATTTTTGTTATTATATAACCAAACACAAATCCTAATATTGCTGATAATACTAATCCAAATATTACTTTTTTCCATTCATTAATATTTATTCCCGAAATCCCGTGCTGAATTGCTATTGCAGCTCCTGATATCCCTGCAATAAGTGCATGACTTTCACTTGTTGGAATTCCAAAGTACCAAGCTATAACTGCCCATAAAACTATTGCAACTAATCCCGCACATAAAGCTATTAGAGCATTTGAATGGTTGTTTCCAAAGTTAGCAATATTATATATAGTTTCAGCTACAGTTGAACTGAGTAAAGTCATTACAAAAACTCCTAAAAAATTAAAAATTGTTGCCATTAAAATTGCCTTTTTAGGCTTAATGGATCTTGTAGATATACACGTTGCTATTGCATTTGGAGCATCAGTCCACCCATTTACTAGGATAACTCCTAATATTAATATAGTTATTATACATAGTGTAGGATTTTGACTCAATTGTTTAATAAAGTTTTCAAAAGTTAGTTCCATATTTATCCTTTCATAATTTTTTTATTTTAAATATTTATTTAACATTTTATCCATACTTGAAATATATTCATGTCTTATTTTATTCTAATATTATTTTGTAAAATTCTTCATCCATATTTTCCTTATATTCTATGTTTAACACTTCAATTCTCTCCTTTATATCTTTTATCTCCCCACCAATTAGGAACTAAATCTTTTAATAATACTACTTTTCTACTATCATAATCTGTTAGTATTTCAATGTTTCTATTTTCATATGACAATTGCATTAAAAATTCTCTACATGCTCCACATGGCATACCCTCATTAATCTTTGGTGGTTGACTTCTAAATGCAATTAACCTCTTTATAACTGTTTCCCCTGTATTAATATACATATTAAGTGCTGCAACTCTTTCTGCACATAAATTCATTACTCCACTTGCCCCTTCTATGCAAAAACCGGTAAATATTTTTCCACTTTCACTTTGAACTGCAGCGACTACATGATGTGCTTGTATAAATGGCGATACTTCCTCAGGATGATATTCTTCTTTTGCTTTCAAATACATCTTTTCCCATATATCCATATAATCAACTCCTTATTTTATTATATTTCAGATTTGTTTATTATGGTGTACTTTACTTCAATTCTAAAACCGCTATTCACAGCTAACGCAAACTGTATCTCTATTTTAAATCTTCGCTATCGTTCGATTTAACTAAAAGAGCTACATTTTCCACATGCCGTGTCTGCTTGTAAAAAACACCTTGGTTAGACTTGTGTGCTTATAAAAGACATCTAATTATACAACTTATCATAAATTAATCCAGCTAATTCAATAAACAATTCTTTATTATCTATTAAATACTGAATATCTTCTAAAAACTTTTTATATTTTAAATCTTCAACATAACTTTTATTAACTGCATATCCATTTTTCCCAAATTTTTTTATAGCGAATTTATATGATCTTTCAATAGATTCATTTTTATCAATTTCTGGATTCTTCTTTTTTCCATACGATATTGAAGCAATTAAATATTGTTTCACCTCAACTTTTCTATCTGCAGAAGATAATATTTTTCCATATATATTTCTAGGTATATATTCTAATGAAGCTCTATGATCTTCTATTGCTTCTCTTATTGTTTTCATTTCCATGATGCTAAAAAATCCATTTAGATATTCATCCTCATAAGCTCTTTCTGCAGATAAAACTTCATGTCTATCTCTATCAATGTGACATGCAACATCATGAAAACATACACAAGTGTATAAGATATCATAATTTATTTCATATCCATCAGCAAGTTCAAAAGCTCGTTTTAAAACATATTTAATATGCTCTGAGTTATGTCCTTCATCATTTAATTGATATTCTGGTAAAATTTTTTCTTCAATATATTTTTTTAATTTATTATCAACTTTTTTAATTTTTTTATTTATTTTTATTTCATCAAAATTCAAGTCATCTAAAAATCTATCAAATTCATTCATTTTCTCCTCCAAAATACTTAACTAGATAATATTTATCTAATTTTGGATTATCTTTATTTTTTCTAATGAATTCAATATTAAATCCACATTTTTTATAAAAATCTGGTGCTTGAAATCCATAAGTTGTCAGATTTATATTTTCAAAACCTTTTTCTTTAAAATAAACTTCTACAGTTTGCACAAGTTTACTTCCAATATGCTTATTACGATATTCATCTATTATAATCAAGTCACTAATATGAACTTCCTTATAATATGAATTTCCTGTTATTATTCCAACAAATTTTTCATCATCTTTAGCAATAAATGAAAAAGGTGTATAATTGCAAACAACCTTATTTTTTTCTGCAAATTTATTAAATTCATCATCTATTATTTTGTAAAATTCTTCATCCAAATTTTCCTTATATTCTATTTCTATATTTATCACTTTTTTTATCTCCCATTTTTAAATTTTTGTTTATTTTTCAGTGCTTTCTTTCAATTCAAGAACAGATACGCACTCAATGTGTGATGTATATGGAAACATATCTACTGGTTTTAATAATTTTATTTCAAAATACTCTTCAAATTTAGCTAAATCTCTAACCAAAGTTGAAGGATTGCAACTAATATAAATAAATTTTTTTGGTTTAATTTTTATTATATTATCAATACTTTTATTATCTAAACCTCTTCTTGGAGGGTCTACCATTACAACATCTGGAATTATTTTTTTGTTAGTTATTAAATCATCTAAAACCCTTTCTGTATCTCCTGCAATAAATTCAACATTTTCCACATTATTTATTCTTGCATTTTCTTTTGCATCTTGTATTGCTTGTTCTACAATTTCAACACCATAAACTTTTTTAGCATATTTAGACATAAATAAAGATATTGTACCTATTCCACAATATAAATCAAATACTACATCTTCTTTTGTTATTCCTGCATTTTCTATTCCTATATTGTAAAGCTTTTCTGCTTGTATTGGATTCAC
>CAZBMU010000003.1:0-4461 GCA_964493175.1 uncultured Clostridium sp. | reverse complement strand
GGTAAAATGATAATGGAGAAATTTTAAATTTATAATCACCTAAAATATCTGTTATGAATCCATTACCATATAGATTTAAATTTTCATTTCCAAGTATTACATTTGTATTTTTTGTATTTATGTTTTTAACAATTGATTTTAAATTGCTAAATTCTTTTGTAACCTCTTCTACTAATTCTTTTTGTTTTGGAATTTCCTTTCCATTTATAACAATTATTAGCATAATTTCATTTGTTTTTACACCAATTTTAGTTATAATATGCCTTACTAAACCTCTTTGAGTTTTTTCATCATATACACTTATTTTGTTTTTAACTATAAAATTTAATACAAACTTTGCAACATTTTCCGCTTCCCTATTTTGAATTAAACAATTATCTATTTTAATTATTTCATGAGTTCTATTAGCAAAAACACCCATTACCGGCTTATTTTCTTTATCTAGTCCGATTGGATATTGAGCCTTATTTCTATAATGATAAGGATTCTCCATACCTAATGTTTCTTCTACTTTAATTTTAGTTTTCAACATTTTATTAACTAAATTTTGTACATTTTTTTGTTTTATTTTTAAAGTTTCATTATAATCTATATGTCTTAAATCACAACCACCACAGCGTTTATAAGTTGTACAATCAAAATTTACTCTATGTTCTGAAGGATTAATTATTTCTAATGCTTTTCCAAATGCATAAGATTTTAAAACTTTTACTATTAAAATTCTTATTCTCTCACCTTTTATAGTATTTGGTATAAAAATTGTAAAATCATCTATTTTGGCTATACCTTCGCCATTAGCACCATTATCTATAATATCAACTACATATTCTTTATTTTTCTCAACTGGCATTTTCTTCCTCCATGTCCAAACGGAATTTTTTTTATTATACTATTCTTTTTTTTGTTTTTCAATATTTCGACTATTTTGTTATTTATTTTTATTGACTTTTTCTTAACAAAATAGTATATTATATATGTAAATTTGAGAAGGATGTTGATATATAATGTTACAAATTATTATAAAATTGTTAGCTGTACTTATGATATTTGGTGGTGTGATTTTTATATATGATGCTAGACTTTTAACTAAGAAATTTTTCGGTTTTGGTGATCAAAACGAAGCTTCTAGTGGTTTAAAAATTTTAGGTTTTATTTTTTCTATTATTGGTGGATTAATTTTCTATTTTTGTAGATAAAAAGTATTGAAATCACTTGACAAGTACTGTCTAATTGTGCTAATATTAATATTGTCAATTAAATATTTGCGGATGTGGCGGAATTGGTAGACGCGCTGGTCTTAGGAACCAGTGTCAACGACGTGGGGGTTCGAGTCCCTTCATCCGCACCAACGATTTGAAATCGAACTTTTGAAAGTATTCATAAGTTCGATTTTTTTGAGTGTAAATAAATAAAAATTGGTAATTTGTATGAGCCAAGACAAATGGTCTGTACTAAAATTCAATATAAAAGAAAACTATGAAATATTTGATAATATGTTAAAAAGTAAAGATGAAGCATACAGAACTACAAATATAAATATGACAAAGTTTTTTACAGTAATGTTTACAGAGGCAAAACATATGGAATCACCAGTAGAACTGCAAAATCAAGTAGCATTATATTTATTTAATACAATGAAATTGGAAAAATAAGTAAAAATTTACAATGTTCGCTTGTTTTTTAAGCATAAATCAGAGTATAATGTAAACATCCTTTTCATAAAGGAAATCTTTTGGGAAGGAGGTTCAAACTATGAATAATGCAGAATTAGTATGGCGTTTGGTGGAATTACTACTACAAAAACAAAAAGACTTAAACCAAGTAGCTCTTGACCAAGCCAAAGCAGAAAAAACATCAAATGGCCCAAAACACGATGAGGCTTAGCTAGCCGAAATTTGATAATGTAGCACTGTCGCAACGCTACATTATCTTTTTTTAAAAAAAGAAAAGAACTAAATGCTGTCGCACATTTAATTCCTTTCGTTCATTCTATGAATAATGCATTTGTTTACTTAATTAAGCTAACTATAGTATACTACATTTTCTAGTATATGTCAATTGTTTTTTGAAAATTCATTTTTTCTGTGAATTTTTATTTTCTTCTTGGATAAGGTTTTATTTCATCAGTTAATCCTAATAAATAGTCTATTGAAGTATTAAAAAATATTGCCATATTCTTTAATGTATTTATAGGAATATTTATTTTCCCTAATTCATATTTACTATAATTAGTTTGTGAAACATTTAAGAACTCTGCAACATCCTTTTGTAATAAGTCTTTATCTTCTCTCATATCTTTGATTCTTAACATTTATTACCACCTCTGAAAATATTATAAAAAAGTTACAATATGACTATTGACAAATAGTTACATTTTGACTATAATATTTTCAGAAACAAAAAGAATCCTATGAAATATTTTAGAAAATAGAAAAATACAATTTATTAGAATTCTGAAAAATTTCAAATTAAATATGCACCTAAAGTACTTGCAAAAACATATGAAGTATGGTATAAAATTTATAGAAAATCAAAAGAAGAAAGAGAGTAATTTTATAATGGAAAAATCAAAAAAAATAATAAAAAACAATGAAAAAGCTATTACTTTAATCGCCCTTGTGATAACAATAATAGTACTTTTAATACTGGCTGGAATATCTATTTCTATGCTATCTGGAGACAACTCAATTTTACAGAAAGCAACAGATGCAAAAACTAGCACAATACATGCAAATGTATTAGAACAAATGCAATTAGAAGCATCAGCATATACAGTAAATAAAACAACAGGGAATTATTCTAACAGTTTGATTGACTATTTAAAAGGAAAATCTATAATATCAGATATTTCTGGAGAAGAAGATAAATGGTTAATAAATGTAACAACACTATTAGGTTCAAATCAATCAATGGGAAAAGGAACATATCCAAATGATGTATATGTATTAGAAAAACAAGATACTTCAACAGGAAGTATAGTAAACAAGAGAGTTGCAACAACTATGCCAATAAGAATTGCAGTAACAACTACAGGCCAAATAACATATAAAATCACATATTATGGAAATAATACTAGCGATAATTTGATATTAGGGGATTTGATAGATAGTGATAAAACTTCAAGTAATTTATCTCAATATCAGGTTCGAGAACTTCAATCTGATGGTATGATAGCTTTATTTGATATTAACACTGGAAAGCCAACAACATTTGATAATATTTATATAATTTTCAATAATCAGAAAATAAATATTACAAATGAAAAAAATCACCAAGATATTTATTATACTTATGATGTAGAAAATGATTCTGAGATAGAAGAAACTCTAGAATGGGATGATTTATTTCTTAATTCTCTTCCCTATTATATAAATGTAAATGGTTATGGAACATTAGAAAGTGGTGATTATGAATTTATAATAGAAAAAGATAATAAAGAATATGAAGGAACAGCAAGAGTATTTGGAATAGAATAATGATATCTTTTTAAATATTTATTTTCTACTTAAAGTAAAGTTGATAAATAAAATGATTGATATTTGTATCAACGCCAAATGTACCAAAAACTTGTAAATAACTACTTCATCCGCACCAACGACGTGAAATCGAACTTTGTTTAATGTTCGATTTTTTTGTTTTTAAAAAATTCCAATTATAATAATTTCAAAAATATCTAATAATATAATTATAGTTTTTCAAAAGGAGGATTTTTTATAATGGAAAATTTTGATAAAAATTCAAAAAAAGACAGGCAACTAGATAACTTAGTTAATCTAGTTGATAATCATACAAGAACAGAAAGACATTTAGAGCAATACTCTGAAATAGGCGATAAAGAAAATAAAGACCATGCTAGAGAAATCCAAGATGTTCGTGAAGAGGAAATAAATGATTTAAGAAATAAACTAAATGGAAATGATGATATTCAAACAAGAGCAGAACAAATAGAAAATTTAGAAGAAAAAATTGAAAGTACTGAAGGTTATATTGAAAACAATAAAAATGACATGGATGAAGAAATGCTTAAAAATTTGGAAGAAAAACAAGAAAATAGAAAAGAACAACTTGATAATTTGAAAAACGAATAAAATAATATAGTGGGCTAATAATACATTTATCTTTTGGTTAAGATATTGTATAATTAAACCCACTATTATATTTTTATATGTAATTAAACCTATTTTAATTTACTTTTTCCTGTGCTATAATCTATTCTTACACCTGGTTGAACATTATATACATAAATATTAAAGCAAACGCCTTCTCCCTCATCTTCTACAGAATATGCTTCCATTTGAACCCCATTTGCAACTAAGTTATTTTTTTCAAAGATTGGTGTTACTCTATATAAAACATGATTCTTTTTGTTACTTTTTACATAATTTGCAACCTCATCTTCAAATGGTAACATTCCTTGAACATTCATATATCTGGTTCCAGTTATTAAATTTTTCTCGTTTG
>CAZBMU010000002.1:0-37645 GCA_964493175.1 uncultured Clostridium sp. | reverse complement strand
GGATAATCCTCATACATATTAAGAACCCTAGGGATTCCAATAGTTCCGACGTGTTGCAAATTGTTCTTCTATTGGTTTATAATCAAAAATTCTTTCATATTTATATTGAACTAGATTAGGTAATTTTTTAGATTTTGTAACAATACCGCTACCTCTTTCGCAACGATTTCCAGATACATGTATTTGACCATTACTAAATTTATTTATGGTTAATTTACAATGATTTTCACAATTATTGCATCTTGTGTGTGTAACTTTTATTTCTAAATTATCGATTTCATCTGTTTTTAAAATAGTAGATTCATACTCCATATCTAAATTAGATTCATATTGTTCCTTAGAAAGCAAAGCCATTCCATATGCACCCATTAAACCTGCAATATCTGGCCTTATAACATTTTTTCCTACTATTAATTCAAAAGCTCTTAAAACAGCATCATTATAAAAAGTACCACCTTGCACAACTATATGATTTCCAAGAGTTTCAACATCTCTTACTTTCATAACTTTTTGAATAGCATTTTTTATAACAGAATAAGATAAACCGCAAGAAATATCTCCAACTGAATATCCTTCTTTTTGAGCTTGTTTAATTTTAGAATTCATAAAAACAGTACATCTTGAACCTAAATCAACAGGAGTTTTAGCTTTTAATGCTTCTTTTACAAATTCATTAATATCTAGGTTTAAACTTTTTGCAAAAGTTTCAATAAAAGAGCCACAACCTGAAGAACAAGCTTCATTTAGCATAATATTATCAATAGAGCCATTTTTCATTCTGATATATTTCATATCTTGCCCACCAATATCAACAATACTAGTAACTTTTGGCTCGAATTTTTTAGCAGCTGTATAATGAGCAATGGTTTCAATTTCATTTAAATCAACATTTAAAGCAGTTTGAATTAGCTTTTCTCCATAACCTGTAACACCACTATACCTAAGTCTAGCTTTTTCAGGAAGTTCTTTATAAAGTTTTTTTAGCATATTCATAACACTTTTTAATGGGTTACCTTCATTACTTCCATATAAAGAATAAAGTAAAGTACCCTCATTATCAATTAAAACAAGTTTTGTAGTAGTAGAACCTGCATCAATACCTAAGAAACAATCACCCTCATAATTTTTTAAACTTTTCTTTTCAACTTGTGCTTTATTATGTCTTTCTTTAAAAATTTTATAGTCTTCTTCATCTCTAAATAATGGGTCAAGAGGTTTAGAAGTATTATCATGAGAAATTTTCAAAAACTCTATTTTTTTTGCTAATTTATCAGGAGAGATAGATTCATCACCAATAGAATCTAATGCAGCACCTTTAGCGACTAAAAGATGAGCTTCTTCAGGTACAATAATTTCATCATTTTTTAAATTTAAAGTTTCAATAAATCTTTTTCGTAATTCAGATAAATAATTTAATGGACCACCTAAAAATGCGACATTGCCTCTAATTGGTCTACCACAAGCAAGACCTGAAATAGTCTGATTAACAACAGCCTGGAAAATAGAAGCAGCAATGTCTTCTTTTCTTGCCCCTTCATTAATTAAAGGTTGTACATCAGTCTTAGCGAAAACTCCACAACGAGAAGCAATAGGATATATTGTTTTATATCCTTTAGCAAGCTCATTAAGGCCTGCTGTATCAGTATGGAGTAAAGAAGCCATTTGGTCTAGAAAAGCGCCAGTTCCTCCTGCACAAGTACCATTCATACGTTGTTCAATAGATTGGTCAAAATAAATAATTTTTGCATCTTCTCCACCAAGTTCAATAACAACATCAGTTTTTGGAATATATTTTTCAACAGCACGTTTGCAAGAAACTACCTCTTGAATAAAATTTACTCTTAAAAACTTTGCAGCAGACATTGCTCCAGAGCCAGTAAGAGCTAAAGTAAAATTATTAGAAGGATATTTTTTTAGTAAATCTTCTAAAACATTACAAACAGTGTTTTTAGTATCTGAATAATGTCTTTGATAATTTTTATATATAGTTTTTTTGTTTTCATCCATAACAATAATCTTAACTGTAGTAGAACCTACATCAAGACCAACATGTAATAAATCACTCATAATTATGTCTCCTTTATTGCCAAGAAGGTCGTCCTTTTTTGGTATTTTTTTACCAAAGAGAACACCCTTTTAAACTCCTCTAATTTTATACGGAAATCGCGTTTTTGTCAAATGGTAAATAATGGTTCTATTTTGGACAAACAAATAATAATATTAAATATAAAAAATAAATTAAAGGAGGAAATTATGAAAAATAAAAAAATAATTATTATTTTTTCAATATTATTAATACTTATTATTATTGGAGGATATTTTGCAATAAGATTTGCGAAAATGAATAAGAATAAAGATGATGAAGAATATGTTCCTCAAGAAGAAATTTCTGAAGAACAATTAAGAAAGACAATAGTAACTTTATATTTTGTATCTAAAGAAACAAATGAATTAGTTCCAGAAGCAAGATTAATTGATATAAAAGAAATTATAAATGATGCATCTGATAAATTGGTTAATTTATTAATTGAAGGTCCAAAAAATGAGAAATGTAAAAATGTGTTTCCTCAAGATACAAAATTGTTGAAAACTTATATGGAGGGAGATACTATTTATTTAGATTTATCAAAAGAATTGTTGAATTATGATAAATCAGATGAAAAAAACAAAGAAAATTTAATTAATAGTATAGTTAATACTTTAACAGAATTAACAGAAATTAATGGTGTGAAAATTTTAATTGATGGAGAGCAAAATAATGAATTTAATGAATTATATACAGCAAAAAAATAATTATTTTAATAATTTATATATTTTAAAATAACTATGAAATTTTTTAAAATTTCTTAAAAAATACTCAACATCATTTATAGATTTTAAAGTATTTGTTTTAAAAGATTTATAATCAAAAGATTTTTTTTGAGGTGATTTTATATCACCTCTATTATTATTTTCTAAAAACACTTTATCACCTTTTTTGATTTTTTATTGTTTTTATTATATAATATTCAAAATATATTTTTTGTTTAATATATTTATATATTTAATAATTAAATAATATAAGGTGAAAAAATGAATATAGAATTAAATGAAAATGAAAGAATAGATGATTTAGAATTTAAAAATTTAAAAATAATTCAAAATAAAAATGATTTTTGTTTTGGAATAGATGCAGTATTATTATCTGATTTTGCAAAAAATATAAAAAAAGATTCTAAAGTTATTGATTTAGGGACGGGTAATGGAATAATTCCAATTTTATTATGTGGTAAAACAGAATTAAAAGAAATAATTGGTGTGGAAATTCAAAAAGATGTTGCAGAATTAGCAAATAAAAATATTAAATTAAATAAATTAGAAAATAAATTAAAAATAATTAATGAAAATATAATTAATTTAAAAAATATTTTAAAAAATAAAAAATTTGATGTAGTAATTTCAAATCCACCATATAAAAAAATAAATTCAGGAATAAAAAATGAAAGCAAAAACAAACTAATTTCTAGACATGAAGTTACAGCAAATTTAGAAGATTTTATTAGGGCGGCAAGGGATTTGCTGGTAGACAAAGGAGAGTTATATATGGTACATAGACCAGAAAGATTAGTTGACGTAATTACAGTTTTAAGGCAGTATAATATTGAACCAAAAGTCTTAAAAATGGTTTATTCAAATGTAAATAAAGAACCAAAACTTTTTTTAATAAAAGGAATAAAAAATGCTAAGCCATTTTTAAAGGTAGAAAAAAATTTATATATATATGATAATAATAATAATTATACTGAAGAAATATTAAAAATATATAATAAAGCAATTTAAAATAATATATTAAATTAATTAATAAAAATGAGAATAAAATAGAATAAATTAGAAAAAAATCGAAAAAAAAAGAATAAGGGAGTTTTTGTATGAAAAAAAATAATTTTGGAAATTTATATATAGTTGCAACTCCAATAGGAAATTTAGAGGACATTACTTTAAGAGCGATTAGAATATTAAAAGAAGTAGATTTAATTGCAGCGGAAGATACAAGGCATACTTTAAAATTATTAAATCATTTAGAAATATCAAAACATATGATTAGTTATCATAGACATAATGAAGATTTTAGGACAGAACATTTAATTAAAGAATTAAAGAATGGAAAAAATATTGCATTAGTTTCTGATGCTGGTACACCTGGAATTTGTGATCCAGGAGAAGAAATAATAAAAAAATGTATAGAAGAAAAAATTAATATTATTCCAATACCAGGAGCGTGTGCAATGATAAATGGATTAATTGCATCAGGAATAAATACAAATGAATTTGCATTTTTAGGTTTTTTACCGTTAAATAAAAAATTAAGGAAAAATAAATTAGAAGAAATAAAGAAATCAAATAAAACTATAATTATTTATGAAGCACCACATAAAATAAATAATACTTTAAGTGATTTAAAAGAATTTTTAAATAATAGAAAAATTGTTTTAGCAAGAGAATTAACAAAAATTCATGAAGAATTTATTAGAGGAAATATAAACGAGATTATAAAAAAATCTGAAAATATTAAAGGGGAAATAGTTTTAATTATTGAAGGAGAAACAAAAAATGATTATGAAAATGAATTAAATAATTTAAGTATAGAAGAACATTATAAGTTTTATGAAAAAAAAGGTTTAGATAAAAAAGAAATAATTAAAAAAATTGCTAAAGATAGAGGTGTAAATAAGAACGAAATATATAAAAAGTTCCTTTAGTTAACAAAAGTGGACGGGTTCAATATTGTTGAATCCGTCCACTTTTGTTGAAAATTGCCATTTAGATCCGCACCTATTGACAAATTTATTTTTCAATTAACTTTCCAATTTTTTTAGCACAATTATTACAAATTAATTTATCATTATATGTTGATAAATTCTTTGTATTTCCACAAAAAATACAATTTGGTTCAAATTTTTTCAATATAATATTAGATCCATCTACAAATATTTCTATAGGATCTTTTTCCACAATATTAAATTGATTTCTAATTTCTATAGGTATAACGACTCTTCCAAGTTCGTCCATTCTTCTTATAATTCCAGTAGATTTCATATTAAATCCTCCTTAAAAGTTTAAATTTTTATTTCTACAATCCTGTATGTATATTATAGTTATACCATAAAATATCTTGTAGGTCAATTGGTTGTAATAAAAAAAATTATTTTGAATAAAATTATTTAGGTGATTTTTTTGTTAAATATAGTTTGGCCAATTTTTATAATAATATCATTTTGTTATGCTATAATATCTGGAAATATTGAAAAATTAAATTCTGCTATATTTGAAAGTACTGCTCAAGCAATTGAATTAACAATAAGTTTGTTAGGGACAATTTGTTTATGGAATGGAATTATGAAAATAGCATGTAAAACAAGTATATTAGAAAGGCTAACAAAATTTTTAATGCCATTATTAAAATTTTTATTTCCAAAATTAAATAATAATAAAAAAATAAAAAAAGAAATATCAATGAATATGGTTGCAAATATTTTAGGACTTGGTAATGCAGCTACTCCATTAGGTTTAAAGGCCATGGAGTCTATGCAAAAAGAAAATAATAAAAAAGATACTTTAAGTGATTCAATGATGATGTTTATTGTTATAAATAGTGCATCAATACAATTAATTCCAACAACAGTAATTGCTATTAGAAATTCTTTAGGTTCAAAAAATCCAACACAAATTGTTTTGCCAGTATGGATAGCAACAGTTTGTGCAGCAATTGCAGGTATAACAGTTACAAAAATATTAATTAAAATAACAAATAAGGAGACAAAGCAATGAAAATTATGAGTTTTGTTTCTAATTTAGCTATGCCGTTAATTATTCTTTTAGTTGTTATTTATGGACTAAAAGAAAAATGTAATATATTTGATAATTTTATAGAAGGAGCTAAAGAAGGTCTAAAAATAACAATTAATATATTACCAACATTGGTAGGGTTGTTTGTTGCAATTGGTGCACTTAGGAGCTCTCGGTATTTTAGATTTTATTACTGGTATTATTAGTCCAATATTAAGAAGAATTTATTTTCCTAGTGAATTATTGCCACTTGCGTTGTTAAGACCTATTTCAGGAAATGGTTCAATGGCAATTGCTACAGATATTTTAAAAAACTATGGAGTTGATAGCAAATTAGGACGTATGGCTTCTACAATTATGGGTTCAACTGAAACTACTTTATATATAATTGCATTATATACAAGCTCTGTAAAAATAAAAAATACAAGGTTTCTATTAATTGCCGCATTATTTGCTGATTTTGTTGGGATAGTTACATCTATTGTAATTTGTCGCATTTTGTAGAATAAATATATTGAAGTTATTAATAAAATAAGTTATAATTATATTAGATAGTAAAAAAGAGGAATTAAAGATGAAAAAAATAAACAGATATATTTATAAAATATTTATATGTTTTTTTATAATGTTAATAATTATAATTATTAATGCAAATAAATCGGAAGCAAGTAGTAAGTATTTTGGATTAGAAATAGAGAATTATAAAAGTGGTAAAGAAATATCAGGAGATATGATTGCTGATAGAGCAAAATATATTTTTGATTATATGAGGAAAAGTGGAGATTTTGTTTATCAGAGTTCAAATGGTCAACCAGTAGCATCAGGTTGGATAAAAGGACCTTGTGCAGATATTCAAAGTGGAATGTATTCAGGAAAAGGACATGCAATATCATGTGATAGATTGGCGGCATCGGTTCTATGGTCATATGGTTTTACGGATCAGTGGATAGGTGGATTTATGTGTAATTGGGGAGGAACACCTGGAATACCGTTTGAAAAAGCAAATTTAGATTACTATTTAACTCATCATGGATT
The DNA here is from genome assembly GCA_964493175.1 of uncultured Clostridium sp. Lineage (GTDB taxonomy): Bacteria > Bacillota > Clostridia > TANB77 > CAG-508 > CAG-269. Next base: position 30,784 of record CAZBMU010000002.1, on the reverse strand, counting down.
TGAAAAAAGTACAAATACATCAGATATTAAAAGAGGATCAATTGTTACTGTTAAAGGTGGAGGCCACTGTTTTATTGTAGAAAGTTGGAATGGAAAAACTTTAAAAAGATATGATACTGGTAATGATTCTAGAATAAGAAATGAAGCATATCCAATTGTAACAAGAGGAATACCATATAATTTAAACATGGGGATTGCTATATATAATGCTTCAGGAACGTCAGAAGATTTGTATAAAGTTATATTTAATTATGATTACTATGTAAAAAGATATCCAAGAATAAAAGAGAAATTTAAAGATGATAAGCAAAAAGCATTAGAATATTTTTTAAATACAGGTATAAAAAAGGGGCAAGTTGCATCACCAGTTTTTGATATTAATTATTATATAAATCATAATTCAGATTTAAAAGAAAAATTTGGTAATGATCTAGAAAAATATTATAAACATTTTGAAGAACAAGGAATGAAAGAAGGCAGAAGAGCATCAGAAGAGTTTAAAGTATATGATTATAGAGATTTAAATCCTAAATTAAAGGAAAAGTTTGGAAACAATTTACCTAAATATTATATACATTATGTTGAAGTAGGTTGGAAAAAAGGACTTAAAGCAGTAAAACAACCAATAATATATTTAACTCCTAAAGTTGAAAAAGTAGAAAGCTATGGTGAAAGTTTAGATGATGTAATAGAAAATGCAGAGAGTTTTATAAAACTGGGAAATTCAAAAATTACACAAAGTAATATACAAAACTTTTCTCAAATAATATATAATATTTTACTTTCAATAGGAATAGTTGTATCAGTTATAACAGGATCGCTTATAGGAATAAAATTAATGACATCTGGAGTAAGCGAAAAAGCAGAAACTCAAAAGTTAATAGTACCATATATTATAGGATGTGTAGTTGTTTTTGGAGGATTTTCAATTTGGAAGATTGCTGTAACAATATTGCAAAACATATAAAAAGGTTCAAAATGAACCTTTTTATAGTTGTTTAAACGAAGTTAAAAAGTATTCTCCAATATCATTATCAAATTCAAATGTATATACATAAGTATTAAGTTTGTCAGCGATTTTAGAAATTTCAGAATTAGTATTTAGTGAAATAGTACCGATTGAATTTTTTTCTGAAAATGAATTAATAAAATTGTTTTTTGAAGTTTTAACTAAAAAATTTTCAAAAGTATTATTATCAAAATTAAAGTCTTTATAAATATTAAAATAAATATCATTTGAATTTTCATAAAATTCAGTATCAACAAAACAGGTACATACATATACTGAAATTTTGTTTTCACTTTTTGTAAACTTTTGAAATTCTTGATGTATAAAAGGCGAAAGATCAGTATGATTGTCCATATATAATGTTGTATAAAAGTCGGTATAATAAGTAATATTATCAAGATCATTTTCCTTATAATAATTTGAATGATAATCTACATTGTTAGAAGTAAACATAGAGTTGTTAAAAGTTTTTACATTACCATTAATAAAAGAGGAATCTGTGTAATTTATAAAGCCTCCAAAAATATTTAAAACTTTATCATTAAGGGTTTCTGCAGGTATTAATAAAGTATGTGCATTTGACTGATTATTATCTTGCAGGATATTTTGCTTAGAAAAATCAATTTTTGACCAACCCAATCTTAAAATTAAATCATTTGGAATAGTTTTTAAATCAAAAGATTTAACATTATAAAGACTTGCAACAGCATAGGTTGGAAAATTAATTTTTTCTATAAGTTTTTTTAAAGTTTCTTCAGTAACTTCTATATCACTTTCATTTTTTATATCTGATTTTTTGTTATTATCTGTATTATTTTCTTGACCTATTATAGTATCTTCTTGATTTTCAGCAGATTGTTTATTAAATGTGAAAAATAAATAAAATAAAAATGTTAATAATAGGATAATTAGTATTATAGAGCAAAAGAGTATTTCAATTTTAATATATTTTTTATTATTCATTATAATCCTCCTAAAGTTTTATTTATCAATGCTAAATGCAGTTAAATAATATTCATGATTGCCTTCGTCATATTCAAATGTATATACATAGGTATTTAAGATATCTGATATTTCATATATTTCTTGATTTGGATTTAAAGAAATAATTCCGGGATAATCATTTTCTGTAGAAAATTCAAAAAATGAATTATCAGCAACTGTTGTTACAAGATTTTCAAAACTATTATTTTCAAAATCAAAATCTTTATAAATATCATAATTATATCCCATTAACTCATCAGAATATTCAGGATTAATAAATGCTGTTTTTACATATAGTTTAACGAGATTATCTGTCTTTGTAACTTTATCAATTTCCTGGTGTATAAAAGGAGTAGTTCCACCAGAATCTTCTATATAAGAAGCAATATATAAGTCATTAGAGTAATTTATAGTTCCTGGATTGTCAATAATATTATTAAATGTTTCAACATTATCATTAATAAATGAAGAATCTTCATATTGTATATTATTTCCAAATATTTTATAAATTTTTTGATAAAGAGTGTTTTTAGGAACTGTTTGTGTCTGACTAACATCATTATCGTTTTGATATAATGAAACAGATTCGTCAGAGATATTTATTTTAGACCAACCTAATCGCAATATTAAATCGTTTGGATATGAATTTAGGTTAAAAGATTTTGTATTATAAAGGCTAGCAATAGCATATGTAGGAAAATTTATTTTTTCTATAATATTTTTTAGAGTATCTTCATCAACTTCTATTTCTCTTTCTATTTTTAATTCTATATTTTCATCGTCACTTGATAGATTTTCTTCACTAGAAGAAGTAATTTCATCTGTTTCAGCAGGTTGTTTATTATGTGAGAAAAGTAATAAAGATAAAAAAGATAATAATAAAATAATAACTATTATTGAACAAAATGCTATACCAAATTTAATATATTTTTTATTATTCATTTTAGGCCTCCTAAATGATTAAATTTATAATTATTTTATCATATCAAATTTAGAAAAACAATATAGGGATTATTGAAAATTAGTAAAAAAAGATATATAATATATTATAGAGAAATAAAAGAGGATTTAGTTATGAAAAAAATATATAGTAAAATTTATAAAATGATAATTTCATTATTTACAATTGTAATTATATCAACACTAATATCAAAATCTTCAAATGCGGAAACACAAATATATGGTGTTGATGAAAACGGAGTTATGAATGTTCCTTATATAAATCAACATTATGGATTATGGCTAAATGGTAAATGGGAACACAAAGATTGGCCTGGAACATATTTTAAGGGATCATCAACATCTAAATTAGACAATAGAGGGTGTGGATTTGCTTCTAGTGCAATGGCAATTTCATATATTTTAGGAGAAGTAATAAATGTTCCTGATATTATGAATAAAGATTGTGGGTTTAATGGAACTGCAGGAGATCCTCGTGTAGGGGTATTGTCTGCGAAAAAATATGGAATAAAAGCAGAGCAACTTAAAAGTCAAACAAAAGAAGAAGTATCCAAACAATTAACAAATGGAAATCCTGTTCTAGTGTTGGAAGCGCATTCAATATTTGGAGGAGGAGGAGGACATTTTATATTATTAATTGGATATGTAAATGGAGAATTTGCTGTTGCAGATCCTAGTGGAGCTTATAATGTTAATTCATATATGTTTAGTAAAAAAACACATTCATGGAACACTATAGATAGTGGAGCATGGCATTCAAGTGGTGCATATACCGTATTTTATTCAAATGGGGAACTATTATATAAAGCAATATATGATTATGATTATTATACAAAAAGATATCCTGAAGTAAAAGAAAAATTTGGTGATGATGAAAATGCGACATTTAATGACTTTATGACAAATGGTTTAAAAGAAGGAAGAGTTGCATCTCCTGTTTTTGACATAAACTACTATATAAAACATAATCCAGATTTGAAAAAACTGTACAAAAAAGATTATCAAAAATATTGTACACATTTTATGACAGAAGGCATGAAAGAAGGAAGAAGAGCATCAGAGGAATTTGATGTATTTGATTATAGAGAATTACATCCAGAATTAGAAGACAAATATGGAAATGATTTGCCTAAATATTATATGCATTATGTAGAAAAAGGATGGAAACAAGGGTTAACTGCTGTAAAACCTTCTGCTGTTTATACAAATATGAAAGTTACAAAAACAGGGAGTTATGGTGAAAAAATTGATGATGTAATTGAAAATGCAAATAGTTTTGTTAAAATTGGAAATTCAAAAATAACTCAAAGTGATATACAAAATTTTTCACAAATGCTTTATAATATTATGCTTTCAATAGGAATAATAACAGCTGTATTAGTTGGAGCATTGCTAGGAATAAGATTAATGACATCAGGAGCAAGCGAAAAAGCTGAAACAAAAAAATTAATAGTACCGTATATTATAGGATGTATAGTTGTATTTGGAGGATTTACAATTTGGAAAATTGCTGTAACAGTATTTCAAATATTATAAAAATGTAGGGAAAAATTAATTTTTCCCTACAATAAAAAACTAATAAATTACTTGTGATAAGATTCATTATGTTGAATTTTAAAAGCTCTAAATAATTGTTCTAGTAAAAATACTCTAATTAATTGGTGAGGAAAAGTCATTTTAGAAAAACAAATTTTTAAATTACAAATATTTAATAATTCATCAGTTAAACCTAAAGAACCACCAATAATAAAAGTTAAATTACTATTTTCCATAGATAAATTTTCTATTTTTTCAGAAAATTTTTCAGAAGTAAATTCTTTGCCTTTTAAATCTAAAGCAATTATGTAAGAATCTTTTTTTAAATGATTAATAATATTTGTACATTCTTTATATTTTATTTCATTTTCAATATTATTATTTAGTTTATCAGGTATTTTCTCGTCAGAAAGTTCTAAAATATTTAGTTTACAAAATCTTGATAACCTTTTGCTATATTCCAAAATAGCGTCTTTTAAATATTTTTCTTTAAGTTTTCCAATGCAAATTATATTTATATTTAGCATTTTTTACTCCTATATTTTAATTATTTTACTATGTACATCTCTAGATGCAACACCAAGAGATAAGCTATTCTCATTATAATTGTTAGAAATTAATTCATTAACTACAGTTTGGTAAGCTAGTTCTGGAAAATTGTTTTCTTTACTTAAATGGCCAAGCATAGCACTTTTTAGGCCAGATTTTAAAAGATGAGAAATTGTTTTTCCGGCTGTTTCATTAGGTAAATGACCTAATTTTCCAGCTATCCTACTTTTTAGTGAAAATGGATAAGGAGAAGCTTTTAAAACTTCAGGGTCATAATTAGCTTCTAACATTATAAAGAAACTTTCTTCTAAATTTTTTAAAACACTTTTTGTCATATCACCAATATCTGTTGCTATACTTATTTTTTTATCATCTTTATAAATATTGAAACCACAAGGATTTGCTGCATCATGTGGTATAGAAAAAGGATTTATTTTTAAATCTCCAATTTCAAATTTATCAGAAATTTTGAATTTTTTTATATTTTTTTCAGGTATTTTATCTCTTTGCAGTGGCATAGCATCTAAAGTTTCCTGATTAACAAAAACAGGTAAATCAAATTTTCTAGAAAGAGTTCCAAGTGATTGAACATGGTCAGAATGTTCATGTGTTACTAAAATAGCATCTATAGATGAAGGATTAATATTAATATCATTTAATGCATTTTCTATTTTTTTACAGCTAACCCCACTATCAATTAAAATTTTAGTGTTTTCGCTTTCTACCAAAAGGCTATTTCCGCTACTTCCACTATATAAACTACAAAAATTAAACATTTTTTTCTTCCTTTGCTATTCTTTAATTCTTTCGATTTTTGCTCCTAATTTTTTAAACTTCTCTTCTATATTTTCATATCCTCTGTCAATATGTTCTAAATTATAAACTTCTGTAACACCTTCAGCTGCAGTACCAGCTACTACTAGAGCAGCTCCTGCTCTTAAATCAGAAGAATACACAGGTGCACCATATAATTTTTCTACTCCTTCAAAAAAGGCGATTTTACCTTGTGCTGTAATTTTGGCTCCCATTTTATTTAATTCTTCTGTATATTGAAATCTAGATTCCCAAATACTTTCATTTATTGTACTTGTACCATCAGCTAAAGATAATACAACACCCATTTGAGGTTGTAAATCTGTTGGAAAACCTGGATAAGGCAAAGTTTTAATATTAGCTTTGTTAGGTCTATTATTACACCAAACTCTAATACTATCTCCATTATCTTCAATATTTCCACCAACTTCAATTATTTTTGCAGTGATAGATTCTAAATGTTTTGTAATACAATTTTTTAAAGTTATATCACCTTTTGTTGCAACAGCTGCCAACATAAAAGTTCCAGCTTCGATTTGATCTGGTACAACAGAATAATTTGCATTTCCAGACAATTTATCTACACCATTTATTTTTATAACATCTGTTCCTGCACCTCTGATATCTGCGCCCATTGTATTTAAAAAATTGGCAACATCAACAATATGAGGTTCTTTTGCAGCATTGTCAATAGTTGTTGTTCCTTTTGCAAGTACTGCAGATAACATAACATTAATTGTAGCTCCAACAGAAACAATATCCATATAAATATTTGTTCCTTCTAATTTATTTGCTTTTGCATAAATAGTTCCCTTTTCAACAGTTACATTTGCTCCTAGAAGTTCAAAACCTTTAATATGTTGGTCAATAGGTCTTGCACCTAATTTGCAACCACCTGGCATACCAACTTCAATTTCACCCATTCTTCCAAGCATACTACCTATAACATAATAAGAAGCTCTAAATTTACTAGTTAAATCAAGAGGAGCTTTAGTAGTTGTTATATTTCTAGTATCTACAGTTATACTATTATTGTTGTTCCAAACAATTTTTGCACCTAATTTTTCTAATATTTCACAAGAGATTTTTATATCACTTATATTTGGTAAATTATCAATTGTGCAAATTCCATCTATTAAAAGTGTTGCAGGAAGTATAGCTACAGCTGCATTTTTTGCTCCATTTATTTCTATTTCACCTTTTAAAGGTGTAGGTCCTGTTATTACTAATTTCTCCAATTATATTTCACCCCATCACTTTTTAATCCGCTATAAAAAACAGAGTGTATAATAATTTACACTCTATTTACTTAATTAATATAACATAAAGTTTGAACTATTGCAACTATTTATATATAATTAATTTTTTGCTGTAAATAATCCATTTTCATTAAATAACTCTAATATTTTAAATTTAAACTGAATTTCAGAATTGGATTTTTCAGAAATTAAAGCAAATTCTTCTTCTGATAAATTTTCTTTTAAAATGGATTTTGAATCATTTGGTACTATACCAGAAGTAATATCAACAAAACATAATGGAGGAAACATAACACACCACCAATTTTGACCTTTTGCTTCACCTATTTCAACTCTTAATGCATCATATAAACCTGCAGGAAGGGAAATATCACCATATTTTTTTGTTGGAAATTCAAAATTACCAATATTAATATTTACGGGATATGAGTATCCTTCGTTTCTTATTGTTTCAATAGCTATTTGTTCAAAAGTATTTTTATTTGCTTTTACTACAGAAATGGCATCATTTTTATTTTTACAATTAACACAAATTTCATTCATATATTTTAACAAATTATCACGTACTTTATATTTTAATTGTTGGTCATAACTATTATCACTATTTGCTATTACATGTAGCCTAAAAACATTTTCTGATATATCAGTAGATATATTTTTCGCATAAGAAAAAGCTGATACACAAAAATATAAAAAAAATAATAATAATAAAATTATTACCATATTTATTTTAATTTTCATTAGTTACCTCCAAAAAACTTTTTTTCAAAAATATTCTTTAATTTAATTATTTCCAAATGCAAAAAAAAATATACAAAATAAAAAAAATGTCGATAAATTTTATTTGAAATAATATTGACATATTTGAAATAAAATGGTAAAATTTACCAGAAAACAATAAGAGAAAAAACAGTAAATCCGTAAGTTTTGTTTGGAAAAGGAGCGAAATTTAAATGAATGGAATTAAAGAATCAAAAGAAAAAATATGTAGCTTTTATGCAAGTGATTATCATTTTGAAATGATAATTTTACCATATATAGAAAAAAATCTAGAAAAAAATAAAAAAATAATTATTTTAACAGAAAATAATTTAGAAGAAATTAAAAAAGAATAAATAAATAAAATAAATTTAAAAAAAGAGAAAAAAGAAAAATTATTTAAAATAAATTGGAAAAATGATAATGAAAAAAAATTAAATAAAATAAAAGATAATAATGATTTAATAATTTTTATAAAAGGAGAAAAAAATTATATAAATGAAACAAATCAAAAAATAGAAAAAATAATTAAGAATAAAAAAATAAAAATAATTGATTGTTATAATATAGAGGAAATTTCAAATGAATTTCATGATATTGCTAAGAATTATAAAACAGTTTTAAACACTACGGGAGAAAAAGAAATAGAAAAAATATAAAAAAAGGTTGATATTTTATTTAAAATGGTATATATATATATTGTTAATACTTTTAAGCTAAAGGAGTTTTTTTATGAATACAGAAATAGAAAATATTAAAATCATTTTAAAAAAATATGGACAAGAGCATTTATTAAACTATTATGAAAATTTAGAAGAAAAGCAAAAAAAACTTTTACTAGATGAAATCAATAAAATAGATTTTGAACTTATGAATAGTTTATATAATACAACAAAACAAGAAGAAAAAAAAGGCAAAGAAGAAATTACTCCAATTGAATATTTAGATAAATATAAATTAAAAGATGAATATAAATATTATGAAACTATAGGAAAAAAAGCAATAAAAGAGGGCCAACTAGCAGCTGTTACAATGGCAGGTGGACAGGGTACAAGATTAGGACACACAGGTCCAAAAGGCACATATGATATTGGACTTGCATCACATAAATCATTATTTGAATTATTATGCGATAATTTAAAAGAAGAAGGAAAAAAATATGGAGTCACAATACCATGGTTTATTATGACTAGTAGAGAAAATAATAAGGAAACAATAGAATTTTTCGAAAAAAATAAATTCTTTGGATATCAAAAAGATAAAAATATTTTCTTTTTTATTCAAGGTGAATTACCAATGATGGATACAGAAGGAAAAATTTTAATTGGTGAAGATGGTTTAATTAAATTAGCAGCAGATGGTCATGGAGGAATTTATGAGTCACTTGTAAAAACAGGAATGACTAAAAAAATGAAGGAAATGGGCATAAAATGGGTATTTATAGGTGGAGTAGATAATTGTTTAGTAAAAATGGTTGACCCTGTACTTATGGGAGTAGCAATAGATAAAAAAGTAACAGTAGCATGTAAATCTGTTGTAAAAGCAAATCCTAAAGAGAAAGTAGGAGTATTTTGCAAAAAAAACGGAAAGCCTAATGTTATAGAATATACGGAAATAACAGATGAAATGGCAGAATCAACAGATAAAAATGGAGAACTACTATATGGAGAATCACATATTTTATGTAATTTATTTAGTGTGGATGCAGTTGAGAGAATGGGAGCCAAACCATTACCATACCATGTTGCATATAAAAAGGCAACCTATATAGATAAAAATGGAAATATTGTAGTGCCAGATTCACCAAATGCATATAAATTTGAAGCATTTTTATTTGATGCTTTTGGAGAAGTAGATGAAATGGCAGTACTTCGTGTAAAAAGAGAAGAAGAATTTGCACCAGTAAAAAATGCAGACTCAGCTGGAGTAGATTGCCCTAAAACTGCAAGAGAATTGTATGAAAAGTTTTATAAATTAAGATAATTATTTTAATAGAACTCAACCAGAGGGGAGAATTTAAATGGATTATTTAGATGAATTTAAAAAATGGTGTGAAAGTCCAGAATTTGATGAAGAAACAAAAAAAGAATTAATTGCAATAAAAGATGATATGACAGAAATTGAAGACAGATTTTATAAAGAATTAGAATTTGGAACGGCTGGACTTCGTGGAATAATTGGTGCTGGAACAAACAGAATGAATAAATATACTGTAGGAAAAGCAACTCAAGGGTTAGCAAATTACATTATAGAACAAGAAACACAAAATAAAGGCGTAGCAATTAGTTACGATTCTAGAAGAATGTCTAAGGAATTTAGTCTTCAAACAGCATTAATTTTAAATGCTAACGGAATAAAAACATATTTATTTGAAGGATTAAGACCAGTTCCTGAATTATCATTTGCTGTTAGAGAATTAGGATGTACAGCAGGAGTAATGATAACTGCAAGCCATAATCCTCCAAAATATAATGGTTATAAGGTTTATTGGGATGATGGAGCTCAAATAGTTAGCCCAACAGACAAAGATATAATTGCTAAAGTAAGAGAGATAAAAAGTTTTAATGAAATTAAAGTAATTTCAAAAGAAAGAGCAGAAGAACAAGGGTTATTTAATATAATTGGAAAAGAAATGGATGATAAGTACATTGAAACTTTAAAAAGTAAAATACTAAATCCAGAATTAGTAAAAAAATATGGAAAAGAATTAAAAATTGTATATACTCCTTTACATGGTACAGGAAATACAGTAGCTGAAAGACTTTTAAATGAAATTGGATTAGAAAAAGTATATGTGGTTCCAGAACAAAAAGAACCAGATGGCAATTTCCCAACAGTTGATTATCCAAATCCAGAAGATAAAAGAGCTTTTAAATTAGCATTAGAATTAGCAAATAAAATAGACGCAGATATTGTTTTAGCAACTGACCCAGATGCTGACAGATTAGGAATTTATGCAAAAGATAGTGTTACTGGAGAGTATATGGAATATACAGGAAATATGTCAGCATTATTAATTGCAGAATATAGAATATCTCAAATGAAGGAAAAAGGAATTTTACCTAAGGATGGAATGTTTATAACAACAGTTGTGTCATCAGAATTAGCAAAAGCAATTTCAAAATATTATAATCTTGAATGTATAGAAGTGCTAACAGGTTTTAAAAATATAGGTGCAGTTATGAGAGAGGCAGATGAAAATAAAGATAAAACTTATGTATTTGGATTTGAAGAAAGTTATGGATGTTTAATCGGAGATTATGCAAGAGATAAAGATGGAATAGCTGCGGTTATGGCACTTTGTGAAGCGGCATGTTATTATCGCTCAAAAGAAAAAACATTATGGGATGCAATGAAAGACATTTATGAAAAATATGGCTATTATAAAGAAACTCAAGTATCAATTGTATTAGAAGGAAGTAGCGGAGCAGAAAAAATAAAAGAAATGATGACTAATATGAGAAATGCTAATATTGAAAAAATAGGAGAAAATAAAGTATTAGAGTTTAAAGATATAGAAAAAGATATTGTAAAAAATATGGTGACAGGAGAAGAAAAAAGCACAAATTTACCAAAATCTAATGTTTTATATTATGAATTAGAAGATGAAAGTTGGTGTTGTGTTAGACCTTCTGGAACAGAACCTAAAATCAAATTATATATGGGAGTTAAAGGTTCATCAGATGAAGAAGCAAATGAAAAACTTGAAAAATTAAAACAAGCAATGACTAAAACTGTAGAAGGAAATTAGGAACGGATATTTTTTTCCTCTTTTAGGGATTCGGGGACACCCCTTGGTAACTTTGCCAGGGTAGTGTCCCCTTATTTTTTATTTCATTACTTGGTTCCCTACATAATTCTCTTTTGGGTGCCAATTTTCAAAATTTCTTTGAATTGCACCAAAGAGATTTGCACGAACCCTTGGAATTTTTTTAGTTAAATCAATAATTAAATTTTTCATATCTTCTCTTTTAGAAGTACCATCCATAGGGCAAACTTTAGGCATTACAGATAAATTATTCCTTCTAATAAATCCTTTAGTATCCTTTTCAGTTGTATAAACTAAAGGTCTAATTAAAGTTATCTTAGAGCGGTCCATATAACTTACTGGAGAAAAGAGCCCAATATTACCAGCATAAAATAAATTAAGTAAAAAAGTTTCTAAAACATCATCTTGATTATGTCCAAGAGCTATTTTGTTACAACCTTCTCTAATAGCAATAGAATTAATAATTCCCCTACGCAAATTTGCACATAAAGAACATGGATTTTTTTCCTTTCTTATATCAAAAACAATTTCTTTTGCATTGCTATCTTCAATAAAAAGAGGTACTCCAACAGTATCACATATATTTTGTAATAAATTACAATCAAAAAAATCAAATCCAGGATTTATACTTATTGCTATAATATCAAATTTTTTTGGATAAAATCTTTGTAAAGCTTTAAATCCATAAAGCATAGTTATAGAGTCTTTTCCTCCAGAAAGACATATTGCTATTTTATCTCCTTCTTCTATCATTTTATATTCTTCAATTGCTTTTCTCATATGACTTAATATTTTTTGCATTTTAATCACCAATTATATTATAACAGACTTTGTCAAGCAATAATTGACAAAAGGCTAAAAATAGAGTAATATAATTAAAAGTATGTACCCATAGCTCAGCAGGATAGAGCACCCGCCTCCTAAGCGGAAGATGGGGGTTCGAGTCCCTCTGGGTACACCAAAATTAAAAAATTAAAGGAAAAATAATGGAAAAAGTAAAGTACATGAAAGAAGCTTTAAAAGAAGCAAAAAAAGCTTATGACAAAATAGAAGTTCCTGTTGGAGCAGTAATTGTAAAAGATGGAAAAATAATTGCAAGAGCTCACAATTTAAAAGAAACAAAATTTGATACAACGAAACATGCTGAAATATTAGCAATTCAAAAAGCAAGCAAGAAATTACATAGTTGGAGATTATTAGATTGTGAGATGTATGTAACACTTGAACCATGTTCAATGTGTGCAGGAGCAATTATAAATTCAAGAATTAATAAAATATATATAGGAACATTAGATGAAAAAACAGGAGCAGCAGGATCGGTATTAAATTTATTTAAAGATTATAAGTTTAATCATAATGTAGAAGTAGAAAAAGGAATATTAAAAGAAGAATGTGAAAATATTTTAAAAGATTTTTTTAAAGTTTTAAGAAAATCAAAAAAATAAAAAATATGTCCATTTAGGACCTGTCCCTGTTTGGACATGGGAGGAAATATGTTAGATAAAATAAAAAATATAACTCAAAATAAAGCATTTCATGTTTGTATAATAATTATAATAATTTCAATATTATTATTTATAATGGGCATAACAGTTTTAAAATATAATGTTGAAGGTGAAACAAATATGCCTTTTAAACTAAGTAAAATAACTGTAATTAGCACTTGTGAAGGTGTTGATAAAGAGGGGAAAAACAGGTGGAATTTTGATATAAATCAAAATAATGACATATATTTATATATAAATAAAAATAAAAATTATCAGACCCAAGAAGCTATAAAAAGCATAAAAATTGAAAATGTAAATATAGAAAAAAACAATGAAAAAGGAGAAATAAAATTATATAGACCAAATATATCTGAAACAGGTGGTAATTTCAAAAACTCAAAAGAAAATTTAATAAATGAAATAGAATATATTGGAGAATTAGAATCTGATTTGAAAAATTTAAAAATTTCGAATCAAGAAGGAATAGTAGCATTTAGATGTGCGAACAACAAGATTGGAGAATATTTTTCAGATGAGGAAATAATAAATCATAATGAATTATTGAAAAAAGCAAAAATAAGTGAAGATATATTACAAATAAAATTATCTTTTGATTTAACAATGTTACTTGAATCTGGAAGAGAATATAAAGCAAATATTATATTAGATTTACCAAATAGTGGTGTTGTAGAAAAAGGTACTAGCTCAAAAGAAATTACAGATTTAAAAGACATAATTTTTAAAAGAACTAAAAATTAGTAAATGTACTTGATTTAAAACTAAATTCAGTATATAATACAAATGGTATGTGCTTAATTTTTGTATGGAGGGTAGCCCAATAAAGACCTATGAATCTTGTCAGGTCCGGAAGGAAGCAGCAATAAGTAGTTTATCTTTATGTGGGATGCTTTCCATAGAGAAATTAAGTGACAGCCATTTTTTATATAATATAAAGGATGTGAAATTATGGGGTACACAGCTCTTTATAGAAAATTTAGACCATTAACTTTTTCTGAAATAATAGGACAAGAACATATAACAAAAACATTAAAAAATCAAATAATTGCTCAAAGAGTTGGGCATGCGTATTTGTTTAATGGTGGAAGAGGAACTGGAAAAACAACAGCTGCAAAAATTCTAGCAAGAGCAATAAATTGCTTAAATCCTAAAGATGGAGAGCCATGTAACAAATGTGAAATTTGCAGGGGAGCAATTAATGGTTCTTTAACAGATATAGTTGAAATGGATGCAGCATCAAATAATAGTGTGGAAGATATAAGAGCAATTAGAGAAGAGGTTAATTTTTTACCAACAAAAGCAAAATATAGAGTATATATAATAGATGAGGTTCATATGCTATCAACAGGAGCATTTAATGCATTATTAAAAACATTAGAAGAACCACCTGAACATGTAAAATTTATATTAGCAACAACAGAACCACAAAAATTACCAGCAACAATACTTTCAAGGTGTCAAAGGTTTGATTTTAAAAGATTATCAAATGAAAATATAATAAAAAGACTAGAAATAGTATGTAATGAAAGTAAAATAGAAATTACAAAAGAAGCATTAAAAATAATAGCAGTATTGGCAGAAGGAGCTATGAGAGATGCTTTGTCAATTTTAGAGAGATGTATACAAGATGGAGAAAATAAAATTGATGAATATAAAATTAGAGATTTAGTTCGGAATTCCTAAAATGACTTATGTACAAAATATAACTGAAAACATAATTAATCATGACACAGAAAAAGCATTAGAAAATATCGATTTTGTATTGAATGAAGGAAAAGATATAATTAACCTATTATGGGAAATGATTAAATATGTTAAAGATATATTAGTGTATAAATCATCTAGAAAAACGGAATTATATAATGATGAGGAAATAAAGAAAATAGAAGAAGTTTCAAAAGAAATTTCGAAAGAAAGATTAATAGATTTAATCTATAAATTATCTGAATTGGAAAATGATATAAAATGGTCAACACAAAAAACAATAATGTTTCAAGCTGGAATAATAAATTTGTGTAATCAAATATCAGGTGAAGAAAAAATTGTAAATATTCAAAAAAAAGATACAATTCAAACAAGTAATAATATTCAATTTACTAATAATGTTAAGGAAAGGCCTAGTAGACAACAAGAGGTAAAAATAAGTAAAAAAGTAAATGAACCTAAAAAAACATATTCTAAAAATCCAGAGGAATATTGGCCAAAAATAGTAAATGATTTAAAACAAAGCGGAAAAATAGTATTATATACAAATTTAATGTCAACAAAGGCAAAAGAAATAAATGATATGACAGTTGGAATAGAATTTCCTAAAGGAATATCAGCATTTGGAAAAACAGTATTAGAAAAACAGGATAATATTAGGGAAATATCAAAATTAGTTTCTATGGCATATGGAAAAGAAATGCAAATAAAATATATTGTACCTAATAAAAATACACATAAATTTTCAGCTGAAGAAAATTTGCAAAATTTAGCAAATCAAGCAGATGTACCATTTAATATAGTAGAATAAAAAAAGAAAGGAGTAAAGATAAAATGGCAAAAAGAGGTGGATTCCCAGGAGGTATGGGAGGATTCGGAGGAATGAATATTAACAACTTAATGAAAGAAGCAAAAAAGATGCAAGCAGACATGGAAAAAACTCAAGCAGAACTTGCAATTAAAGAATTTGATGCTTCTGCTGGTGGAGGAGCAGTTAATGTTAAAGTTTCAGGAGAAAAAGTAATTAAAGAAATAAAAATAAAACCAGAAGCGGTAGATCCAGAAGATGTTGAAATGTTAGAGGATTTAATTTTAACATGTGTTAATGAAGCACTTAGAAAAGTAGATTCAGCTCAAAATGCTGAATTTGGAAAATTTAAAGGATTAGGATTTTAATTATGTCATTATATTCACCATCAATAGAAAAATTAATTGAAAGTTTTGAAAAATTACCAAGTATTGGTCATAAAACAGCAGCAAGATTAGCATTTTATATGTTAAATTGTACTGAAGAAGAAACAAAAGAATTTGTTTCTTCAATTCTTGATGCAAAAAAGAATTTAAAATATTGTAGCAAATGTTTTAATATTTCAGATACAGACCCTTGCACAATTTGTGGAAATGCAAAAAGAAATCAAGAAATAATATGTGTAGTAGAAGATGTGCGTGATATTATAGCAATGGAAAAAACTCATGAGTTTAAAGGAGTTTATCATGTGTTACATGGTTCTATTTCTCCAATGAATGGTATTGGACCAGATGATATAAAAATTAAAGAATTACTTTCAAGACTTATGGAAGGAAAAGTTAAAGAAGTGATTTTAGCTACAAATCCAAGAGTTGAAGGTGAAGCAACAGCTATGTATTTATCTAAACTTATTAAACCTTTAGGTGTTAAAGTAACTAGAATAGCACATGGAATTCCTGTTGGAGGAGACCTAGAATATACAGATGAAATTACTTTAACTAAAGCTTTAGAAGGAAGAAGGGAAATATAGAAAATTACCATTGGTGTCGGATTTGATTGGAAAGTTTTATACAAATAAAAAAAGTTAAAGCAGAATATAGCTTTAACTTTTATATTTTGCAATTAAGTAAAATATTACAAATATCATTTGTCGAATTAGGTTTTGATAAAATAGAAGTATTATTTTTCATAATCTCTAACTTTTCAGTATTATTAATCAAATTATTTATAATACTATTAGAATCGTCACCTTTTCTAAGCCAAATAGCAATTCCTTTTTCTTCTAAGAATTCTGCGTTTTCTACTTCTTGCCCAGGAATTGGATTGATAACTAGCATTGGAAGTTTTGATGCTAAACTTTCGGAAGTTGTAAGTCCTCCAGGCTTTGTTACAACAAGATTAGATATTGACATAAGTTCAGGAACTTCATTTGTAAAACCTAAAACTCTAACATATCTATTTGCATTATGTTTTTTAATAAGTTCTTCAAATTCTAATTTTATTTTTTTATTTCTACCAGCAATAGCAATAATTTGAACTGGTTTGTTTGATGTAATAAATTTTTCTAAAACATCAAGTGTTTTAGATTTACCTATACCATATTCACCACCAGCAAAAAATAACACAATAGGTTTATCATCACTAAAATTATATTTGTTTAAAATATCTTTTTTATCAAAATTAATTAAAAATCTTTCAGAAATAGGAATTCCAGTAGAATAAATTTTATCTTCTGGAATATCTTTGCTAATTAAGTAGTTTTTCATTTTATCATGTGCAACGAAATAATAATCTGTAAAGTCATTCCCAACAAGCCATTGGTCATGTGGAGCAAAATCAGTCATAATTGTTGCTATTTTACTTTTAATTTTACCTTTTCTTTTTAAATAACTACACATTTGACTACCAAAAGGATGTGTAGAAATAATTAAGTCTGGCTGTTTTTCTCTAAGTAATTTTAATAATTTAATTGCCATAATTTTATTTGATCTTGATGAAAGATGTGCTAAAGGCCCTTTTTGAGAATCAGAATAAATTCTACCCCAAGCCCATGGTGCTTTTTTTGCCATTTGTTTATATGCGGATGTTGTAATTTTCTCTATGGATTTATTTACATATTTCATACAATCTATTAATTCAGTATCTATATTTTCATAATTATTTTTAATAAAATGATCTATAGATTTTGCAGCATTTAAATGTCCGCCACCGTAAGAAGCATAAAAAATCAAAACTTTCATAAAAAATCCTCCTAAACTAGAATTATTTTATCATATAAAATAAAAAAATTCAAAAATTGGAATATTTTTTTAAAATAAATACAAAATAAAAATAAATAAAAAACAAGAAGGGAAATATATAATGAATAAATTAGTAGAATGGAAAAATAGATTAAAAAAAGGTCATATGTTTAGTATAATTTGTACACTTTTAATTATAATTGTGATATTAATAGTTATAATTTATAAAAAACAAAGAGAATATAGGCAGACATCAGAAAATGCTTATAATATGGCTTTTTATGAATTAGTAGATTATGTTCAAAATGTTGAAGCATATTTAGCAAAAGCTACAATATCTTCAACACCTGAAAATGGAGCAGAAACATTAACACATCTATGGCGTGAAGCAAATTTGGCTCAAAGCTATTTAAGCAGATTACCAATAGAAAGTCAGGAACTTGAAAATACACAAAAATTTTTAAATCAAGTTAGTGATTATAGTTATAGTTTATCAAGGAAAAATATTTATAACGAAAAACTATCAGATGAAGATTTAAAAAACTTAGAAGATTTGCATAATTATAGCACAGAGCTGAAAAATACATTAAATCAGTTATCAGAGGATTTAAATAGCGGAAGATTTAAATGGGATGAACTAACAGAAAAAGGAACAGTAGCTTTCGCTCAACAAGTTGATAATATTTCAAAAGAAAGTTTTAGTAATTTGAAAGAAAACTTTAACAAATATTCAGGACTTATATATGATGGTGCATTTTCAGAACATCTGACAGGAGTAGAAAAAAAGGGATTAACAGGAGAAGAAATAGATGAAAAGACAGCTAAACAAAAAGCAGAAGAATTTATCGGTGAAGATAAAATAAAAGAAATAAAAAACATAGGACTTAGTGAAGAAGGTACAATACCAGCATATGATTTTTCTATCACTAATAAAGATGATGAAAATATAAGTATAGCTATTTCCAAAAAAGGTGGACATATAATTTTTATGAATTGGAATAGAGATGTAAAAAATGAAATAATATCTGAAAAAGAAGTAGAACAAAAAAGCAAGAACTTTTTAGATAATAAGGGATTTACAAATATGCAGGAAACATATTATTTAAAACAAGAAGGAATAGCAACAATAAATTATGCATATTCACAAAATGGAGTAATAATGTACCCAGATTTAATAAAAGTAAAAGTTGCATTAGATGATGGAGAAATACTAGGGATAGAAACAACCGGTTATTTAAATAATCATTTTATAAGGAATATAACAAATGTGAAAATATCCAAAGAAGAAGCTAAAAGGAATTTAAATAAAACCTTAAATATACAAAGTGAAAAATTGGCAGTAATACCAACTGAATGGAAAGATGAAATTCTTTGTTATGAATTTAAAGGAAAAGTAGAAGAAAGAGAATTTTTGGTTTATATAAATGCTGAAAATGGTAGAGAAGAGGATATTTTAATAATAACGAATACACCAAATGGAACATTAACTATGTAATGGATTAAGGGACACTCCCTTGATTAAATTAGCCAAGGAGTGTCCCTTAATTTTTTTTAATGTCTTCTATATGAATCTTTAGATAATAATTGTCTACCAATTTCTTTGCCATCACGTTTTAAAATCTTATATGCTTGTGAATATACAGCTGTTGCTGTTCTACCAGTTACATAAGCAGAAATTTCTACTTCACAATCATCTTCTTGTCTTAATCCAAAAATTTGAAAAGTTGCAACCCCACCTGAAACTGAGCTAACAAGTTTAATAGGATAATTTCTGTTATTTTTAAATTGAAAGTCAAGAGCACCATATACAACAGTAGCATCTCTACTTGCAGGTACATAAGTTGGTACAAATTGATGATTTGACCTTTGTATTATTTCTAAATTTGCATAAACAGCTGCATTATACAAAGTAGATGCAATTTGACAAATTCCACCACCTAAACCATCTTCTACCTTACCATTAACATATATAGGAGCTTCTTTATATCCAGCAGCTATAGTTCTAGCGCCTACCACTTTATTATAAGAAAAGGTTTCACCTGGCATAATAACTGTTCCATTAATTTTATTTGAAGCTAAAATCAAATTTGTTGTTCTATTTCTATATCCAACAGAGTAATTAGTAGAAAATGTAGAAAGTAAATCAGGAAAAGCTTCAGTACCAATCATATTTGTTGTTACATTTGGATATAATATTTTTAAAGGTATAGAATATTCTTGTTTAGTTTTATCTAAAACTATTTGTTTTGCTTCTTCAATAGAAATATTAAAATCAACACCATTTTCAGAAGGATAAACAGAAAAAGGTTCTTTTGTGTAATAAGCATCAACAGGGTCTTTTTTTACTTCACTATAAATTTTATCAATATCGATTTCTTTTGGATTTGCAGATTTTACAGCAATCTCTATAGCATTTTCATTTGCTGAAAAATCAGAAATAGAAGTTTTAATTATATTAATAGTCTCATCTATATCTACAATATTTCCTGTTTTTCCAGAAGTAACAATCAAATTAGCATCTTCAATATAATAAGCGCTTTCTTCAACTTTATCAGGCAGTTGAGCAGATATTTCCTCTAAATTTTTTGTTAATTGTTCTTTATTTATTTCTAATTTAGGCTCTATATTTATATCTCCACCAAAAATAGTAGATAAAACATATAAATCATTTTCAAAAATATTACCTTCTCTTCCAACATTATAAGCCTTCTCAACAGCTGATTTAGTATTAAATTTTGCTTCTATTTGTGATGTTGATATAGTTGTTTCAAAATCACCATGTTTTAAAGTTAATTCTTCGGGTATCTTACCATTTAGATAATTATCTAATTGATATTTTGCATCAGATTTACTTAAATTAGAAACATCTAAATTTTTTATATGTACACCTGAAATAATATTGCTATTAAAAATATTATATAATGTAAAAATAACAAAAATAATAAGCAATATGGTAATTATAAGTATAAAAAGTAATGAAAAAATAGAATGTTCACTTTTTTTATTTTCCTGTTGTTTAAATTCAACAAAATTCTTAGAAGGAACTACAACTAAATCTTCAACCTTTTTTTCTTTAATAGTTTCAGGTGTATTGTTTGAATTTTCTTTTTCAATATTTTTTTCTTTAACGTCCATAATAATCTCCTAATTTCGCAATCTATCATAAATTATAACATAATTTTTTGTCGAAAAAAATACTTTTTTAAAATATTTTTAAGAGAGGGATTTGGCAAAATAGAAAAAAAAGAATATAATAAAAGAAGAAATAAAAGAAAGGAATGTATATAAATGAAAAACTTAACAATAAAAGATATAATTAAAGTAACTAATGGAGAATTAATAACTGGAAATGAAAAGCATATTTGTAAAAACTATTCTAGAGATTCAAGGCAAATAAAAAAAGGGGATTGTTATATTGGAATAAAAGGAGAAAATTTTGATGGAAGTAAATTTTGGAAAGAAGCCTTAGATAATGGTGCAGATTGTATAATAGTTCAAAACATCAATTTTTCTGACGATGAAATAAATAAATATAAATATAAAAATATAATTAAAGTTAATAATACATTAGATGCATTGCAAAAAATTGCAGAATATAAAAGAAGTTTATATAATATTTCTGTAATTGGTATAACTGGGAGTGTTGGAAAAACAAGCACAAAAGATATAATAGCAAATGTTGTTTCACAAAAATACAAAACAATGAAAACCAAAGGAAATAATAATGGTCAAATAGGGTTACCATTTACAATTTTAAGTATGCAAGATGAAGAAGTTTTAGTTGTTGAAATGGGAATGAATCATTTTGGAGAAATGAGGAAATTAACAAAAATTGCAAAGCCAAATATATGTGTATTTACAAATATTGGAACATCACATATTGGTATTTTAGGTTCAAGAGAAAATATTTTAAAAGCAAAAATGGAAATGCTTGAGGGAGCGGAAAATCAAACTATAGTTATTAATAATGATAATGATTTATTACATAAGTGGTATGAAGAAAATGAAAAAAAAGTAAATATAAAAACATTTGGAATAAATGAAAAAAGTGAGTTAAATGCAAAAAATATAAAATTAGAAGAAAACAATAGTACTTTTACATGCAATATAGATGGTAAAGAAGAAAAAATAAAAGTACCTGTTGGTGGAGAACATTATATTTTAAATACTTTATGCGCAATAACAGTAGGTAAATTATTAAATATTGAGGTAGATAAAATAAAAAGAGGAATAGAAAGTTTTGAATTAACTTCAAAGAGAATGGAAATAACAGAACTTGAAAATGGAACAAAAATAATAAACGATGCATATAATGCAAGTTTTGAATCTATGGCGGCATCTTTAAAAGTTTTATCTGAATATAAAGAAAATAGAAAAATAGCAGTTTTAGGAGATATGTTTGAGCTTGGTGAATTTTCAAAAGAATTACATGAAAAAGTCGGAGAAGAAGTTGCAAAAAACAACATAGACATTTTAATATGTAGTGGAGAAAATTCAAAATATATTGTTAAAAAAGCAAAAGAAAATATGAATACAGAAAATATCTATTATTTAGAAAAAAAAGAAGAAATATTAAATATTCTTGAAAAAATACTAAAATCAGGAGATATTGTTTTATTTAAAGCTTCGAATGGTATGAAGTTTTATGAATTAGTTGAAAAAATAATTTCAAAAAAATTGTAAAAAAAGTTGATTTTATAAAATAAATATGATATAACTAAGAAAACAAAGGAGGAATCCTATATGGAAGATAAAAAAGGAAAAAAACAAGTAAAAATTAGTTTTAACGTAGCTTTAGCTTTTATATTACTTTTCTCATGTGTAATGTTAAGTTTAGCAATTTATGTTCAAGTATTAAAATCAAGTATAAATGAGAAGTATGATACATTAAGTGAAGACTTACAAGCCAGAAAGAGATATTCAATAATAACTGAATATAAATAAAAACATAAAAATCCATAAAATGTATGGATTTTTTTTGTTTTTATGATATAATATCTTTACCTAAAAAATTTTGGGAAGGATGTTAAAAATGGTTTTTAAAAATTATTACAAAATATTAGATTTAGAAACAAGCTATGTTTCAATAGATGAAATAAAACAAGCATATAGATTGGCTGCAAAAAAATACCATCCAGACTTAAATGTTGGAGATAATTTAGCAGAAGAAAAAATAAAAGACATAAATGAAGCATATAAAGTTTTATCAGTACCATCATCAAAAAGGAAATATGATAGAGTATGGAACTCAAAATTTTCAAAAGGAAGAAAAGCTTTCACAGGTAAAACTGAAAAAGGTGCAATTTTAAATATGTTTTTAGGAAATGTTGAAAACAACAAAAATGATACAAAAAAAGATAAACAAATCAAAGGTGAAAACATAGAAACAGCAATAGATGTTAGTTTATATGAGGCATTTTACGGAGCAGACAAACAAATTTCATTTAAAAATACAGAAGGAAAAATAAAAACATATACAGTAAAAATACCTGAAGGAATTATAAATGGAGAAAAAATAAGATTAATAGGACAAGGAAAATCAGGTAAAAATGGTGGAAAAAACGGAGATTTATATATAAAAATAAATATAAAAAATGACAATATTTTTAGTTTAAAAGGCAAAGATATTTATACCTATTTATATTTAACGCCATCAGAAGCGGCCCTTGGAACAAGAGCAAATATAAAAACAATTGATGATGAAACAAAAGTATATATTCCAAAAGGAATACAATCTGGAGAAAAAATTAGAATTCCTAATAAAGGATATAAAACAAATAACGATATAAGAGGAGATTTAATTGCTGAAATAAAGGTAGTTGTTCCAAAAGAACTATCAAAAGAAGAAGAAGAACTATATAAAAAATTAAGTAAAATATCTAAATTTAATCCAAGAAAATAAACTTTACATAAATTAGATATTGACAAAATACATAAATTTAGCTATAATAATAAGTGGTTGTATAACAAAAGATAAGCTATGAATTAAACATAGAATAGGGGGTAAAATATGGATGCTATAAATGGAAAACATTTTAGTATAACAGATCCAGAAGGAGTAAGAACTGTAATATACCAAGTAAATGAAACTAAAAAAGAAGACATAAATGAAGGTCCAAAATATACAGTAGAAAGATTATTACATACAGAACAAATAGTAGGAAATTATAACAAAAAGACCTTCTATGTTGACGAGCCAAAAAAAGATGGAAATCAAATTGTTATCTTATCTTTTGCAGATGACAAAGTAGTTATTAACAATGGTATTTTAGATGATGACAAAGTTAGAATTTCAAAAAAACCAATGCCATTTAAATTTGAAACAGTATATACAGAAAAATCAAATGTATATAGAGAATTTGATTATACACCAAATTTAAAAAGGCCAATATCAATTATAGACCCAGAAACTACAGAAGAAGTAAAACCAACATTATTTTTTGATGAAAAAACAAATGAAGTTAAAGGAAAATGTAAGTTGAAGCCATTTAAACCTTATTTTGTATTTGAGATAAGAGATGAAAATGGAAAAATTAATTTGGTAGGGGGAAGCCCTGAAATTACTGATTAATGAGGAGGAATATAAAATGTCAAAAATGATTTGGCCACCAGAAAAAACATTTAAATATACTTTTAATGAAGAATTAGAAATGAATATAGCTCTTGAAGATAATACTGAGAAAGATTTAAATGAAATTAACAAACTAAAAAAGGCAAATGCAGATAGAGAAATCTAGATTTTTACAAAAGAGTAGGTGAAATCTATGAACTATAAAATAGAAGGTGCAATAAGAAGAAATAAAAAATTTTTTATATTATTTGGAATACTATGGATATTTATAGCCATAGTATTTGTTTCGCCATTAAGTTATAGTTGGCATATAGCTGGAAACAGCGGAAAATTCGATTTAACAATACTAATAACAACATTTGGAGAATCAATGACACATCCATTTTCTACATTTGGAAAACTATTTACCAGTGGAGCAATTAGCGGATACTTTTCAGCTTTACTTGTATTTACTATATTTTTTGCTTTATTTTTCTTTATTGGTGTTGCAAGATCTGCACCAAAAAATGAATTTTCAGATATTGAACATGGTTCAAGTGATTGGAGCCAAAGAGGAGAACAATATCAAATTTTAGATAGGAATAAAGGAATTATATTGGCAGAAAATAATTACTTACCAGTCGATAAAAGAGGAAATGTTAATGTATTAGTAGTTGGACGGATCAGGTTCTGGTAAATCTGCATCATATTCAATACCAAATGCATATCAGTGCTTAGGCTCTTATGTATTTACAGACCCAAAAGGAGAATTATATGATAGAACAGCAGGATATTTAAAATCAAAAGGATATGAAATAAAAGTATTAAACCTGGTAAGGCCACAATATAGCGATGGATATAATCCATTATTACATATTAATTCAGAACTAGATGTAGACGTTATTGCTAACACAATCGTAAAAGGACAAAAATCTGAAGGTTCAAGTTCAGATCCATATTGGGATGATATGGCAGAAATGTTATTAAAAGCACTAATATATTATTTAATAGCAACAAGGCCAGAAGAAGAACAAAACTTAGCAAGTTGTGCTGAACTGGTTAGAGCAGCAAACAATAACGGAGGAAGCAATTTACTTACAGAATTAATAAGTCAACTTCCTTATGATCATCCAGCAAGAATGTATTATAAATCAATAGAAATAGCACCAGAAAAAACTTATGGCTCAATACTAAGTTCATTGCAATCAAAATTAGGAAAATTTGACTCAAAAGAAATAGCGGAACTAACATCAACAGATACAATAAACTTTGAAGAAATAGGAAACAAAAAAACAGCAGTATATGTAATATCATCAGATACACACACAGCATATGACTTTTTACTTACAATATTCTTCTCTCAAATGATACAACAACTATATGACTATGCAGACCAAAACGGTGGGAGACTAAAAGAAAGAACATATTTCATCTTAGACGAATTTGCAAACATAGGAAAAGTACCAGATTTTGACAAAAAAATATCAACTTCAAGAAGTAGAGGAATATCATTTAGTGTTATTTTACAAAATGTAGACCAATTAGAAGCAGTATATGAAAAATCTTATGAAACAATAATGGGAAACTGCGATACACACGTATTTTTAGGAAGTAACTCATTTAAAACAGTAGAATATTTTTCAAAGCAATTAGGTGAAAAGACAATTGAAAGAGATAGTGTATCAATTAATAGAGATAGACAAAACTGGAAAACAGGAAAATCTGTATCAGACCAAGTAATGGCTAGAGCCCTAATGACACCAGACGAACTTAGAAGATTAGATAATGATATATGTATTATATTTGAAAAAGGAATAAAACCAGTAAAAGCAAATAAATTTTATTATTTTAAACATCCAATGGCAAAACAAATGGCAGAAGTAGAAATAAGCCATAACGAGATTGGAGAAATACAAAGAGGAACATGGAGAAAATACAACCCATATAATCCTTATGTAGAAGAAAATAAAGAAGAAAAAGTAAATAATCTAAAAGTAGAATCTTTAGATGATTTATTTGATGATTTAGAAGAAAAGCAAGAAGAAAAGAAGATAGTTGAAAACCCTAAAGTGGAAACAAAAATAGAAAGCCTAGATTTAGAAAGCTTTGATGATGCGCCAATTCTTCCTCAAATAAATGATGATGGATATGACTTACAAAAAGAATTAGAAGCAAAATTTGATGAATTATTTGGACCATTAGATGAAGATTGATGTGTACATAGTATAAATAAAAAAAACAAACTATGAAATAATTATTTCATAGTTTGTTTTTTTAGTATATTTTATTATTAATATTATAGCTTTTAGTACTTTTCAAATGTAATATAATTAATTGGATTATTAAATTTGAAATATTATGTAAAATATGGTATAATTAAAGTATATCAATAGGACTGCTTAAAGGCATAATGAGAGGGGGGAGCCGTATAATATAGGGCGAAAGAAATGAATATATTTAAATCCAAGAACCTCACTTTTATGTTGATTACAATAATAATAATAATAATACCAAAAATTGAATATGCAAATATAGTTGCAGATTCTTTTATAGCGAGTCAAAATGAGATAAAATTGGGTGATGCAAATGAGGATGGAATAATAAATATTGGTGACATAATAACAATATTACGACACCGTTCTGCAACGATAAAAAATACAAATAGAGAGTGGCTATTAAAGGAAAAAAAATTCAAAGCAGCAGACGTAACAGAAGATAACAAAATAGATGCTGGAGATATATTAGTAATTCAAAGATATATATATGCAAATAAAAATTCTAAAATAGCAAAAGCAAATCCAGAATGGTTAAAAATAGAACATAAAAAAAGCCAATCACAGCCAGTAGATACAACTAAAAATGTTTTAAATAGTAAAGAAATGTATATTGAAGATAAAAAAACAGAAAGGGTTGAAGATACAACAAATTTAGAAGAGGAAAAAGAAAAGGAAAAAGAAGAGGAAAAAGAAAAGGAAAATGAAAAGGAAGCAATAATTCCAAATTTAAAATTATCAGTTGAAAATGTTACCTTATATATAAATGGAATTGATTCTACAAAATTAATTGTAACAGGGAATGATTTAGGAAATATAACTTATTCTTCTAGCAATAATAAAGTAGCATATATAGAAAATGGATATGTAAAAGCAAAAGGAAATGGAAACTGTATTATTACAGCGACAGATTCTAATAGTAATGTGAAATCATCATTAACAATAACAGTGAAAACTTTAGCATCTGGTATAAAATTAAATAAATCTAATGTTAGTCTAGATATAGTTAATGACAATATTATATTGAGTGCAACAGTTTCACCAAGCACAGCAAGTACAGGAGGAGTTAATTGGTCTAGTTCAAATACTAAAGTAGTAAAAGTAGATTCATCAGGAAAAGTCACAAGAGTAGGTGAAGGAACAGCTATAATTACTGCAACAGCTAAAGATAAAAGCGGAAAAAAAGATAGCTGTAATGTTATAGTTAAAAAAGAAAAGTTAATTATTTGTGGAGCTAGTACAGTAGAGCAAATGGCAGGTAGAAGAACAATATCAGAAAAAAATACAGCTTATGCAAATATTGCATATTATGCAACATATGGATATCATATTAGAACTACAGAGAATTGGTTAAAAAATTATTATAGTTATTTAAAAAATTATGGAACAAATGATTTGAATTCAGATTTATTCTTTGTATGTAAAAGTGGTGCGGGATATAAATGGTTATCAGGAAATAATCCAAGTGGAAAGTATTGGACTAATACAGGAGCATCAGGAAATGGTAATTTAGGAAATGGAAAAGATAGAATTACCAGAATAGTTACAAATAATAAAAATTGTCATTTTACAATTGGTATAATGTTAGGGGGAAATGATGTAAGTTATAGCTCAATAACTGATAATCAAATAAAAAATGTTGCTAAACAATATGCAAATTACTATAAAGAAATTGATTTCACTGATTCAGTTTATGCTATTACACCTACACCAAAAACAAATAAAGTGGCAACAAATAGAAAAAAATTTATAACAGCATTAAAAAGCGAATTAAAAGGAAGTAAAGTTAAGGTTATAGATTTATTTTCAACATTTACTAATAATAAAAATTTTAAAACAATAGATGGATCTCATTATGATAAAGAAACCACAAGACTAGTATTAAAAACAATATTAAATAATATGAATGTTTTAGATATTAACGGAAAGAAAAAATGATTTTTGGGACGGGGTCAAAAATCATCAAAAAAATAACTTGTGAAAAAATTTCGCAGGTTATTTTTTATTTTAAAACAAATAATAATACCGAAAAAAAATTCGCCTTTGCTATTGCAAAAATAAAAAATATGTTGTAAAATAGCATTACGGTAATAAAGAAAAGGAGATTTTTATGAAATTTGTACACATAGCAGACATGCATTTTGACAGCCCATTTATAAACTTATCACAAAGAGAAACATTAGGAGATTTAAGAAGGCTAGAACAAAGAAAAATATTTAAAAAAATAATTGAATATATTAAAGAAAATAAAATAGAATATTTTTTTATTTCTGGAGATTTATATGAAAACCAATATGTAAAGCAATCAACAATAGAATATATAAATAATTTATTTTTAGAAATTCCAGAAACAAAAATATTTATTTCACCTGGAAATCATGATCCATATTTAAAAAATTCATATTATAATAAATATAATTGGAGTAAAAATGTAAAAATATTTAATTCAAAAATAGAAAAAATAGAAACAAAGGATTTTAATATTTATGGATTTGGATTTGATGATTTTTATTGTACAAATTGTGGAATAGAAAAAATAGAAAAATTAGAAAAAAATAAACCAAATATTTTAATTATTCATGCAACTTTAGATGGAGCAGACCTAAAAGAAAAACAATATAATTCAATTTCTAGAAAAATATTAGAAGAAAAAGACTTTGATTATGTGGCTTTAGGACATATACATAAACTAGATTACGGTCAACAAAAATCCGGTAGAATTGTATATCCAAGTTCTACTGCGGCCCTAGGTTTTGATGAACCTGGAGAACATGGAATGATAGTGCGGAGATATTAATTTTGAAGAAATAAAATTAGAATTTATTAATTTAGATGATGAAAAATTCATAAAAAAAGAAATAAATATTTCTGATATATTTTCTAAAGAAGAATTAATTGAAAAAATAAATAATTTAAAAATAGAAAATAATGAATATTTAGAAATAATTTTAACAGGAAATAGAAATTTTGAAATAAATAAATATGAATTATTAAAATATATTTTGAATGAGAGAATAATTAAAATAAAAAATAAAACAAAAATAGCATATAATTTAGAAAAAATAAAAAATGAAAATACATTAAAAGGAATATTTGCAAAAAAAATGCTAGAAAAATTAAATAACGAAAATATTAATGAAGAAGAAAAAGAAATAATAGAAAAGTCAATAGAAATTGCATTTGAAGCATTAGAATAAAAGTTATCCACAAACAATTAAAGAAATGGGGAAAATGAATTTGAAAATAAATAAATTAAAAATAAATTCTTATGGAAAATTAAAAGAAAAAGAAATAGAATTAAATAATGGAATAAATATTATTTATGGAAAAAACGAATCTGGAAAATCAACTTTATTAAAATTTATAGTAAATTCTTTTTATGGAATATCAAAAAATAAAAAAGGAAAAGAATATTCAGACCTAGAAAAATATACGCCATGGGAAGGAGAAGATTTCTCTGGAAAAATAGAATATGAATTAGATAATGGAAAAAAATATGAAGTATATAGAGATTTTAAAAAGAAAAATCCAAAAATATTTAATGAAAATATGGAAGACATTTCAAAAGAATTTAATATAGATAAATCTAAGGGAAATGAATTTTTTTATGAACAAACAAATATAGATGAAGAATTGTTTTTATCAACTGTAGTAGTAGGTCAAGCAGAAACAAGACTAGGAAAACAAGAACAAACAGTTTTAGTTCAAAAAATATCAAATTTAGTTGGAACAGGTAATGATAATGTATCATATAAAAGAGCTATTGACAGAATAAATAGACGTCAATTAGATGAAATAGGGACAGATAGGTCTAGGGAAAAGCCAATTAACATTTTAGAAAGAAAAATCCAAAATCTGGAAGAAGAAAAAAATGAATTAAAATTATATGAAAATAAAAAATATGATTTAGAAGAAGAAAAAAATAAATTAAAAAATGAAATAATTAATTTAGAAAATGAAAAAAATTATTTAAAAGATTTAAAAATAATTTTTGAAAAAGAAAATTTAGAAAATGAAAAAATAAAAATAAAATAAAATATAAAAAAAGAAAATAAAAAAAAAAAAAATTTAATAAAAAATAAAATAAATAAAATAAAAAATAAAAATAAAAATAATTTAGATATTA
>CAZBMU010000001.1:0-39160 GCA_964493175.1 uncultured Clostridium sp. | reverse complement strand
ATTTTCACTCCAATCAATCATAAATAAAAAAATAATGACACCATCTCCCCTTAAGAAGTAGTGCCAAATAATCAAGGGGTGTCCCCTAATCCCCAAAATAGGGAAAAAAGGGGCGTCCCTTAATCCCCAATTTCATCTTCGCTTATATATCCATATTCTACCATCTTTTTTAAAACGTGAGCCTGTCTTTTTTTAGCCAATTCTAAGTTTACTGTAGGAGAGTATAAAGAAGGTGCATTAGGAATACCTGCAAGCATTGAAGCTTCATCTAAGTTTAAATCTTTTGGTTCTTTGTTAAAATATCCTTTACTTGCATCATAAATAGAATAATATCCATCTCCAAAATAAGATGAATTAACATACAATGCAAATATTTCTTGTTTTGTATAATTTTTTTCTAAATCAAAAGCACCAAAAACTTCTCCAAGTTTTCTTATTAAAGTTTTATCTTGATTAAAAATTACATTTTTAGCAACTTGTTGTGTTATTGTGCTACCACCTTCATCAAATTCTTTATCTCTTATATTAGTATACAAGGCTCTTGTAATTCCTATAAAATCAACAGGACCATGGTCATAATATCTATGGTCTTCTACTGCAATAACAGCATTTATATATACTTCAGGTAATTCTTCAAAAGAAGTAAAATGTTCTTTGCTTGTAATAGCTTCAACTTTTTCTGTTAAAGATGATTCTTTTAATGTATTAGAATAATAAACATAACCAACAAGAAATAGTATTGATGCTCCAATTATTGCTATAGTTAATAAAAATATAAATAATTTAAATAATAATTTTTTCATAAAACCTCCAAATTTTGTTTTATTATACAACAAGTAATTAGAAAAAACAATCTTAATTTAAGAAGTGTCCCCAAATGGACACTTTACAAAGAAAATAGAATATGATAAAATATAAACACTAAAATATAAATATATTTTAGTGTTTAGTAATACCTAAAAGAGGTGAAAAAAATGAAATTTACAAAAATGCATGGGCTAGGGAATGATTATGTTTATATTGATGCTATACATCAAAAAGTAGTAAATGAATCATCTCTAGCTCAATTTGTCAGTAACAGACACTTTGGTGTAGGTTCTGATGGTTTAATTTTAATTTGTGAAAGCAAAGTAGCAGATTTTAAAATGAGAATGTTTAATAGTGATGGTAGCGAAGCAGAAATGTGTGGAAATGGTATTCGTTGTGTTGGAAAGTTTGTATATGATAAAGGTCTAACTGATAAAACAGAAATAACCATAGAAACTCTAGCAGGAATTAAAACATTGCAATTAAATATTAAAGATGGAAAAGTAGAAACTGCAAGAGTAGATATGGGAGAACCAATTTTAGCACCTGAAAAAATTCCTGTTATGTCAATAGAAGAACCAGTTCAAAATTTAAAAGTTACTGCTGGGGATAGGGAATTTACTTTTTCTTGTGTATCAATGGGAAATCCACATGCAATTACTGTAGTAGAAAATGTAGAAAGTTTTAATGTAAAAAAATATGGAAGTGTACTAGAGGTTGCATCAGTTTTTCCAAACAAAACAAATGTAGAATTTATAGAAGTAATTGATCAAGAACACATTAATATGAGAGTTTGGGAAAGAGGAGCAGGGGAAACTTTAGCATGTGGCACAGGAGCTTGTGCAACAGCGGTTGCTTGCAATTTAAATGGATTAACTGGTAGGCATGTGTTTATAGAACTACTTCGGAGGAACTCTTGAAATTGAATGGAACGAAGAAGATAATCATGTTTATATGACAGGTCCTGCTACAACTGTTTTTGAAGGAGAGGTAATAGAATGAGTTATATTAATGAAAATTTTTTGAATTTAGAAGATAGCTATCTGTTTTCAACTATTGCAAAAAAAATAGCAAAATTTACAGAAGAAAATCCAAATAAAAAAGTAATAAAGTTAGGAATTGGAGATGTAACAAAGCCAATCGTTCCTGTATGCATAGATGCAATGCACAAAGCAGTTGATGAAATTGGAACAGCAGAAGGTTTTAAAGGTTATGGACCAGAACAAGGTTATGATTTTTTAAGAGAAGCAATTGTAAAAAACGATTATAATTCAAGAGGAATAAAAATTGAAAAAGATGAGATTTTTGTATCTGATGGTGCAAAATGTGATTGTGGAAACATTGTTGACATTTTTGGAAAAGACAATATAGTTGCAATAACAGATCCTGTTTATCCAGTATATTTAGATACAAATATAATGTCTGGAAGAAAAATTACATATTTACCAGTTACAGAAGAAAACAATTTTAAACCTGAATTACCAAAAGAAAAAGTAGATATGATATATTTGTGTTTTCCAAATAACCCAACAGGAACAGTACTAACAAAAGATGATTTAAAAAAATGGGTAGATTATGCAAAAGAAAATAAATCAGTTATATTATATGATTCAGCTTATGAGGCTTTTATAACAGAAGAAAATATACCACATTCAATTTATGAAGTTGAAGGAGCAAAAGATGTTGCAATTGAATTTAGAAGTTTTTCAAAAACAGCAGGATTTACAGGGGTTAGATGTGCTTATGTTGTAGTTCCAAAAATATTAAAAGGGTATACAAAAAATGGAGAAGAAATCAGTTTAAATAAATTATGGAACAGAAGAACTTGTACTAAATTTAACGGAGTATCTTATGTAATACAAAGAGCAGCAGAAGCAACATATTCTGAAGAAGGTAAAAAACAAATTAAAGAAAATATTAATTATTATTTAGAAAATGCAAAAATTATAAAAGAAGGATTAAAAGATACAGGGTTTACTGTTTATGGTGGAGTTAATTCACCTTATGTTTGGTTAAAAGTACCAGAAGGTATGACATCTTGGGAATTTTTTGATAATTTATTAGAAGAAGTAAATGTTGTAGGAACTCCAGGAAGTGGTTTTGGTAAATTCGGAGAAGGTTATTTTAGGTTAACTGCTTTTGGAACTAAAGAAAATTCTATAGAAGCAATAGAAAGAATTAAAAAATGGAAAAGTTAATTTAAAAGCTGAAATTAGCACCTTTAATATAAAAAACTTGATTTTATTTACATTTTATGTTAAAATAAAGTTGTAGTAAAAAAGAGAGGTGAAAACCTAGAGAATACTCTAAGGGTTGTTATGGAAAAAATAAGAGAAGAAAAAATAAGTTTTATAGAAGTTTTAAAATCTTTTTGGAAAGCAGATGAAGAGGAAGTTAGCGAATTAGATGGAGAATTAGCTAGCACTCCTAAGTATGTGCAAAAATTAGAAAAAGAAATAACTACTTATGATGATAAGAAGAAAAAGAAAAAAGAAAAACTACAAAAAACAAAATCAAACATAACTAATGATTATTATACACAACAAAAAGATGAAAAAACTTTAGAAGATGAAGAATATTATAGATAAATATAATTGAAAAATACAAGAATATTAAAATTTCTTGTATTTTTCACTTGACAAATGGTAAAACTACATTTATAATAAATAACGTTAATTATATATGGCGAAGTAGCTCAGTTGGCTAGAGCATTCGGTTCATACCCGAAGGGTCATGTGTTCGAATCACATCTTCGCTACCAAATCTAATAAAATAGCAAAAATCAAGGGTTTTCAACACTTTTGAAACACCTTGATTTTTTATTTCCCGACTATTTCCCGACTTAGTTTAAAATAGAATTTAATTTATTTACAGCTTTTGATTTAACTTTGGTGTCAGAATGTAGATATATTTGAGTAATAGATATAGAAGTATGGCCCATTAGTTCTGCTACTGTTTCTATATCAATTCCTTTTTGAAGTAACAATGAACCGTAAGTATGTCTAATAGAATGGAATTTTTTATGTGGAATGTTACATTCTTTTAAAATCCTAGTCCATCTAGCTGATACGTTTTTACCTTTTAATATTTGATTTTCTTCATCTAAAAATAGATACCCTTTTTTATTGTTGATTTTTTTTAGCTTTTCTATTAAAGAAGAAGGAAGAGGAATTGTCCTAAAAGATTGTTTAGTTTTAGGAGTTTGTATAATAGTTTCTATATGTTTATGTTCTGGGCTGTCATATATATAGACTTCTTTTGCAGATTGCTCAATTTTTATTTCTTTTTTACTTAAGTCTATGTGACTCCAGTCTAAAGCTAATAATTCACCTTGCCTTAATCCAGTTCCTAAATCTAACAAAAATAGTAATTCAAAATCAGTATCTTTTATATAATTTTTTATAATATTTATTTCTTTATTTGAAAGTATCTCTACTTCATTTCTTTTTTTGTTAATTATTTCTGACTTATTTCCTTTTATATTCAAGTTTAAACAAGGATTTTTCATTATATAACCGTTACCTATACACCAATTAAAAAACACTTTTAAAACGGTATTTAGTGTGTTTACTTGAGAATGTGTTTTTGTTTTTGATAATTCATTATAGTAGTTTTGTATTTGTATAGGATTTATTTTAGAAATCTTAGTACCTGCTATTGAAGATTTTTTAACATAATTTCTATATATTCCTTCATACCTTTGAAAAGTAGAGGGTTTTAATTTAGTAGAATTGTTTAGAAAATCAAATAACCAAATATTCATAAGTTGAGAAACAGTATAGTCATCTGCATTTATAATTAATCCGTTTTTTAAGTCATTTAAGTATTTATTTGCTTTTTCTTCTGCTTCAGATTTATTAAGCCCATAAAATTCTTTTTTTATTGGTGTACCATCATCATTATGCCCAATTGTTCTAGTGACTCTAAAATATTTATATCCGTTTTTAGTAGTATTGGTTTTAACAGCCATAATTACCCTCCAAATAATAGTTATATGCCTTTTCTATTAAATCTTCTGTAACTCCTAGTTCTTCTGCGAATTGGTAAGTATATCGATAACCCTTTTCAGAAAGCTCTTTTAGTTTAGAATAAGGTACAAGTAATTTAAAAGCCCATTTTAGGGCTCTAAATTCTCTTTTATTAATTTCTAAATTAGAATATTTTTCATTATAAAGAGTATTTGTGTAATAATGTCCAAGTTCTTCTGCTAGAATAGTTTTTTCTTCGTTAGAATCAACTATATTGGAATAATTCATTCCAATAGCATATTGGTTATCAATACAACCTATAATTGCCTTATTTTTCATTTTAAAATCAATTACATTAATATTCTCTTTTTCTGCGATATTATATAATCTATTTATTTCCATTTTTATTACCTTGTACTTTCTTTTTCATCTCTTTATAGAATCTTAAAGCATCTTTAATTTCTTCATCTGTCATTCCTTCTATTTCTTTATGATACGCATAACGAAATTCCTGTTCTTCTTGTTCATATTTACTATTATTAGATTCACCAAGAAGGTAATCTATTGAACAATTAAAAAAATCAGCAAATTGTTTTAAAGTTTCTATATCAGGTTCACGTTTACCTTTTTCATAAGCACTAATTCGTTGCTGTGTCATGTTTATTTTTTTAGCAAGAGTTTCTTGACTTAATCCGTTTATTTTTTCTCAATTCTTCTAGTCGTAACATATAACAGCCTCCTAATATTTGTAAATTCTATACTTATATTATAACACAACAAAACGTAGTAAGTAAACATAATACGGCAAAAAGACGTAAGGAAAATATTATTATAGTTTACTTCTCTTACAGTGCCAAGGCTTACAAAATTTTTTAAAATTTTTTCAAAAAAACTCTTGACAACGTCAAAATGTTGTTATAATATATAAACAACAAAACGACGTGGAGGTGAAAAAATGATAAGACAAAGAATGATTGATATAAGAGGAAAACGTAGTCAATCACAAATGGCACAATTGCTAAAAATGACACAGCAACAATATTCAAACATAGAAAATGGAAAAAGAGGAATAAATCCTAAATATTTCAAATTGTTTGAAACAGTATTCAATGAAGACATTCATAAGCTAGCCCCTGATATTTTTATGGAATAAAAAACATCAAAATGGCGTAAAAGGAGACGATATGAACAAAATAAAAGAATTTAGAAAAAAGAAAGAATTATCTCAAAGTGATATAGCAAAAATTATGGAAGTAAAACAAAATACAGTATCTCAATGGGAGACAGGAGAAAGGAAACCCAATGTAATACAAGCAATAAGATTAGCTGAAATATTAGAAACAACAGTAGAGAGTTTATATAAATAGAAAATACTAACCATAGCGTCAATATGATTAGTATAATCCCACAATTTTTATATCTTAAACTCTTGCAAATAAAATTCACTACACGTTAAGAGTAGTTTTACGACCTACGTGTCGCCCGTTTTAAGTCCGTCGACCGCCCCCAGTATAAAGCTACTGGTAACTGCTGATTTAAACACTCAGCTAGTGTTGGCAAATCTTAACAATGTAGCTTCATTTAATATTATGTTTGACGCTCATAACTTCTATGAAAGTTTCTAGCACTTAATCAGTAGTGGTTCTGATATATGTAATGTTAATTTACCCCATAGCAACTAGAATTTTTCTTTAGTCGGTTATACCACTTTCTAAAGAAATCCATAAGAAACAGGGTAAACTCAATATTTTTGTCATTACACATCAGTCCCTTCATTATTGAATTTACCCATTAGGGTTTAAGTATTAAAGGCAGTATATCACATATAGAGATAAAAATCAAATTAAAAGGAGGCGATAATATGCCAATACCAAAATATGTTTCAGCAGAAGAATATAGTCGACAAAGTGGAATAGGAGTTGAAGAAGTTAAGCGATTATGCAGAACTAATCAAATTAAACACTATATGACACAAGGTGGCTATTTTAAAATAGCAGTTGATGATGACAGTGTTTCAATTGAAAAATACAACGAAGTAAAAGACGAAAATACAAGATTAAGAACACTACTTGAAACAGCATTAACAACATTAAAACAAGTATAGAAAGGAAGTGAAACAAATGAAAAAACTAGACAAAAACAAAATATATGCATTTATAGGTAAAGCAGTAGTATGGACAAGCTTATGGGCAATAGGAGTATTAAGTGTAGCTTGGGCATTTAGCCAAAACACAATTTATTAGAAAGGAGTGAATAAGATGTTTTTTAGAAAAATGAAAGAAATGCAAAGTTTAATTAATTCAAGAACAAGAGCATTAAAATTAGCAGAAAGTAGAATAGACAACAGAAATAAGTTTATAGCTTATCAAAAAGAACAAATAAGAAAACAAGAAGAAAGAATAAAAGATTTAGAAAACAATGTTGAATTTTTATTTAATAATTTAACACCAATGAAAAAGAAACTAGCACGACCTGACAATCAAAACTAGTTTCAATAAGAAAATATTTATATAAATTCATATCTATTTTATTCTATCACAATATTTTAGATATGTCAAAGGAGTTTATTATGAAATATCAATACAGAGAATTAAAAACAAACGAAATAGTAGAAGATTTTATGGCAGAAGATTATGTTTTAAATCGTTTAGGAATATCAATAACACCAAAAGGAAATAACGGAACAATGACACTAGAACAAACAGAAAACATTAAAGAAACTGTAGAATGGTTCTTTAGTGGAAATTGGATTAAAGAAGAAGTGGAGGAATTTTAAATGAATATATATGAAAAATTACTAAACATACAAACAGAATTAAAAGCACCAAAAGGACAAACAAATAAATTTGGTGGATATAAATATAGAAGTTGTGAAGATATATTAGAAGCAGTAAAACCTTTATGTAAAAAAAATAAAGCAACATTAATATTAAGTGATACATTAGAAAATATAGGAGATAGATATTATATAAAAGCAACCGCAGAGTTAGTAGATATAGAAGATACTGAAGATGGAAGAATTGCAGCAGTAGAGAATACAGCATATGCAAGAGAATCAGAAAGTAAAAAAGGTATGGACGAAAGTCAAATAACAGGAACAGCAAGTAGTTATGCAAGAAAATATGCATTAAATGGATTATTTAATATTGATGATACAAAAGACGCAGATACAGATGAATTTAGAAATCAAACAGAAGATATTGCAGAAAAAATAATTGATGGAACAAAACTGAAAGTATTGAATATGTCTATTACTAAAAATAATATTTCTGATGATGTAGTAGAAGCTGTTCTAAGCAAATATGGATACTCAAGCACAAATGAAATTAAGATTAAAGATTATATGAGCATAATAAATGAATTAAAAACGAAAGTGAGTTAATAAATGATAGGAACACAAAAAGAAGTTATTAATTGGGTACTAGAACAAGACAAAGAAAAACAATTTGAAATAAAAGAACATAAAAAAAGAAGGTCATTAGATAGTAATGCATATTGTTGGGTTCTTTTAGGTAAATTACAAGACTATTTAAAAATACCAAAAGAAGAAATTTATAGAGATTTAATAAAAAACATAGGTAGTTATGAAATAGTACCAGTAAAAGATGAGGCAGTAGAAAGGTTTAGACAAGCTTGGAGTAAAAACGGACTAGGTTGGGTCACAGAAACAATGAAAAGCAAATTAGAACGGTTTTACAAATGTAGTTACATATTATGGCTCTAGTGCTTATAACACAGCTGAAATGTCAAAATTAATTGATTTAATAGTACAAGAATGTCAACAGTTAAACATAGAAACAAAATCACAACAAGAAATAAACAGTTTATTAGAAAGTTGGGGTAAAAATGAAAAAATCAATAATGCCAAGAGATGATATGTGGAGTACAGAACACTTTGAAGGAAGTCATAAACACCATATATTCGGAGGAGCAAACAGAAAACTAAGTGAAAGAGACGGATTATTTATATATCTAAGACCTGAAATGCACAATATGAGTGATAGAGGGATACATTATAACCAAGCATTTATGGATTATGCTCATAGTGTGGGACAACAGACTTGGATGCAATATTACAACAAAACAAAAGAAGATTTTATTAAAGAATATGGAAGAAGTTACATCTAGGGCTAGGCAACATCTTAGCCCTTTATTTTACGAAAGGAGAAATTGAATATGGAAGGCTGGATAAGTATACATAGACAAATACAAGAACATTGGCTTTGGAAAAGTAAAGAGCCTTTCGACAAAAGAAGTGCATGGATAGATTTATTATTGATGGTAAATCATCAAAAAGAGAAAATAGAATTTGATAATGGATTTATAGAGGTAGATAGAGGACAAAGAATAACATCTTTAGAAAAATTATCTAAAAGATGGAAGTGGTCAAGACATAAAGTAAGTGATTATTTAAACCAATTAGAACAGGACTGCATGTTGGTACAGGTAAGGGACAACAAAAAAACTCTTATAAGTATTGAAAATTATGACAAATATCAAATTCAAAAAGAAATTTCGGACATGTCCGAGGACAGGTCAAAGGTACGGTCAAGGACAGGTGACGGACACAAACAATAAGGATAATAATATTTATTTATTTTTATTTAATAAATATAAAAAGCGAATCCAAGAACAACCAAAAAGAACAATTCAAATTATTAGTGAATTAAAAAATAGTTCTGATTATGAATTATTAACTTTAAAAGACCAAGATAGATTGTTTATGGATTTAATGAGTCCATAGAAAAGGAGTGAACAACAAATGAAACGACCAATAAAGAAAACAGTATATAAAATACTACTAGAAGATGAATACGCAAGACAGGACGATAACTATTTAATAATGCGAGTAGTACAAGAATTAGAACCAGAACTTGCAGGAACAACATTTGCAAATATAATGCAAAACTTGACTTATAAAGGAATAAGTTGTGAGGGAATAACAAGAGCTAGAAGAAAATTCTTTGAAGATTATCCAAAGCTAAAAGAAGAAAAAAGCGAAAAAGCAAGGCGAGAAAAAGAACAAGAATATTACATAGAATACAGTAATCGCATTGTAAAAATAGATTAGGAGATAACTTATGAAATACAATTATACACAGTTGCGGTGGAATCTGTGCAAAATGTTTATATAAATGTGGCAGATGTGAAGATATAAACTTCAAAGGAGTTTGGAGATGTGAATATTACATAGAGGAGGCTAAAGATGAACAAATACAGAAACAAAAAAGTACAAGTAGACATGTACGTATTTGACAGTATAGCTGAAAGTCGAAGATATAAAGAATTAAAGCTATTAGAAAGAGCAGGAGAAATAAGTAATTTAACATTGCAACCTAGATTCTTATTACAAGAGGGTTTTAAGAAGAATGGCAAAACATACAGGAAAGTCGAATATATAGCAGACTTTTTATATGTTCAAAAAGGTAAAAGAATTGTAGAAGATGTTAAAGGAATACAGACAGATGTATTTAAGCTAAAACATAAACTATTCGAGAAAAAATATCCTGATTTAGAATTAAGAATAATAAAGTAGGAGGAGTAACGAATGAATAAAATAGTAATATACATAATATATTTGTTAATTATAATTTTTTTGTTAATGAATATAAAGATAAGAAATGAAGAAATATGGAAGTTAAGAGTAGAGAATGAAGATTTGAAAGAGCAGATTGATATTTTAAAAAATGAAGGAGGAAATAAAAATGAAAATAATGATTAGTCAGCCTATGAATGGCAAAACAGAAAAACAAATAAGAGATGAGAGAAAATATTTAGTTAAAGAATTGGAAGAAGAAGGACACGAAGTTTTGAATACAATATTTGAAGATTTTGATTGCGAAGTATCTCCAATTTTTTATCTAGCAAAATCAATAGAATTTTTAGATAAAGCAGA
Organism: uncultured Clostridium sp.; assembly: GCA_964493175.1. Lineage (GTDB taxonomy): Bacteria > Bacillota > Clostridia > TANB77 > CAG-508 > CAG-269. The sequence continues at coordinate 28,489 of CAZBMU010000001.1, read as the reverse complement.
TGCAATAATTTTTATGAAAGGTTGGGAAAATGCAAGAGGTTGTATCATAGAACACGAAATAGCAACAAAGTATCATAAATTTATTAAGGAACTATAAAGGAGAATAAAATTGAAAAGCAATAAAAAAGTAAAAGAAAAACTTATTAAATTATACGGTAACGAATGTTTTATAGAAAAATTACATTTAAGAAAAGATACAGAACCGAGAAAATATAAATCAAAAGGGCAAATGAAAAGAATGAAACAACTAACTTTTCATCATATAAAGGAACGCAGAAAAGGTGGAAAAGCAACATTGGAGAACGGTGCATTGATTTCAGCAGAAAATCATTCTTGGTTTCATAAACAGCCAAAAGAAAAGCAAAGGATGATGAATGATATGTTTCAAAAATATAAAGAACTTAAAGTTGAATTTGTAGATGATTTAGAATTGCCGTTTGAGATAAAATTTACTGAATTTAAAATAGATGAAAGAGGTAAATACGACAGAGCTAAAAAGAAAGAAGAAGACAGAAAGTTAGTAGAAGATTATTTAGGAAGTGAGAGGTAATGAAAGAATTTGACAAAATATATGTTGCTAAATATGAAGAAATGCTTACATTAAGACAACTTGCAGATGATTTAAATACTACTATAAAGAAAGTTGCTGATATATCTGAAGAACTTAAATTAAATGGAATAAAAGATATATATAAAAATATTCCAGATAATGAATGGGAGAAATTAGAGAAACTTCAAGATGAACAGATAAAAACAAGATATTATAAAGAATCAAAATATATGCAGGATAAAGTAAAACAAGAAATATTTAAAATTTATAAAATAGAAAACATCAGTAAATGTATAAAGAAGTTTCCTATATACAGTGAAACAAAAGAGGACTTCAATAGAAATTATATTGAAAACAATTATGAAGATGAGAAATGGAAAAGAATAGGAACTTCAAATTATGAAGTAAGTAACTATGGAAGAATTAAAAATATTCAAACAAATAAGCTCAAAAAACTAAAATATCAAGTATATGGTATGCAAGTTGTACTTTGGGATAAAAGTAAAGGACAAACTATAACAGTATCAAGAATAGTAGCTGAAATGTTTATAAGACATTTAGAAAAGAATGAGAGAGTTATACATATAGATGGAAATAAAAGAAATAATTTTGTAAAAAATCTAAAAATAGTAAGTATGTAATATAGCATATTACAAAAGGAGGAATAATGACCTGTAAACAATGTAGCAAGCAATATACTTGCAATAAAGAAAAATGTAAGCCAGTAAAATGGAGTGAAACTAACGGGTATGGAATACCAGAAAGGAAGGAAAAATGGGAAAAGAATTATATTTTGAATGTGAATGTGGAGGAAAAGCAACTCACAGAGTATTAGATTTAGTTGATAAAGATAATGTATTTGATGTAGGTACATTAGGACAAGCAGTATTTGAATGTGAAGAATGTGGAAAAAAATATTATTGTGGAGATTGGGAAGAATTTTGTTGGAGTGAAGATGATTTATAAAAAAAGGAGTGATAAAAATGGCATTTGACCTTGATGATAGCGAATTAAGAGCTACAAGAAAAATGTATGGATTAGATAAAGAAAAAACAGCTGATATGATGTTTGAAGAATTAGGATATAAAAAATTTCATGAAAATTCAACAGATGTAAGATATAGCACTAGTAGTCATGAAATAATAGCATTTTATGGAGCAGTAAAAACTTTCGATAAAAATACATATCCAATTAATATGCAAGAACTACAAGCAATAAATAAAAAATGTGAAGAATTAGGTTGGAAGGAGTAAACAATGTTAAGTGATGAAGAAAGGAAAGCAATAGAAAATTTAAAAGGTACATATTGGTATGTAGGAGAAGAAGGATTAGAGGAAAATATAAAAATAATTTTAAATCTAATAGAAAAACAACAAAAAGAAATAGAAGAATTGAAAGAAAAAGCTGATGCAAATTTAGCTTATTATGACCAAATATATCAAAACGGAATATATACAGGGCAAAGAGCAGTTGAAGACAAAATAAAAGCAAAAATAGAAGAATATGATGAAACTTTATATTATGCAGAAACAGAAGAAGGAATGGCAGAATTAAAAGATTACGAATATGATGAAGCGAAATATGGAAAGAAAGTTTTGCAATCACTTTTAGAAAAGGAGTAGAAGAGATGAAAATATTTTTTATAATTTTATTTGTAATATATGGATTTTATATGGTTTATAGAATGTTAATTGAACAAACAGATGAATATTTAAAAGAATCAATGGAAAGAGCATATAGTTTAGCAAAACGTTTAGAAGTAAAGGAGTAAATATGGAAGAACACATTAAAACATTATTACAAATGAGAAAAGAAAAGTTAGAGAAAATAAATAAATTAGAAAAAGAATATCAAGCCATAGGAGAAATGATAACAAAACTATACAATTACGAGCGAGAAAAAATTGATAGAGAGGAAGAAGAAAGATGAATGATATAGAGATATTAGAAGAATATGTGAAAAACTATACAGATTTAGTAAATTTACCAGAATATGACGCAAAAATAGTGTTTAAAGCCATAGAAAACCTATTAAAAGAAAGACAATCAGATAAAGATAGAATAAAAGAATTAGAAGATATACTTGAATTTAAAAGTAGAAAAAGAAAAAACGGAACAATGAAATATAAAAAAACAAACAAATTAAACAAATATGGTGTCAATGGTGTATGTCAAGACATGAGAGCATTAAAGAGAACAGGAGAAATAAAATATAGAGCATATATAACTTTATTTGGAAAACAACATACATTAGGAACACATAGTACATTAGAGAGTGCAATTCAAGCAAGAAAAGATGGTGAAAAAATGATAGAAAATATACTTAAAAATAAGTTAAAGGAGAGTGATTAATAATATGGATATAGAAGAAGCAAAAGAACAACTATTAAAACATAAAAAAGAAATAGATGCAAAATTTATTAGTGCTAGATATTCTAAAGCAATAGAAGTTGTATTATCTGAACTAGATAAGAAAGACAAAATAATAGATTTAATGGCAGAACAATTAACAACACCAGTACACAATAAAAAATGGGTTATAGATTATTTTGAGAAGAAAGCAGAGGGTAATTAAATGAGTGAAGATAAACAAACAATAAAAGATTTAAAAATAATACAAAATGAATACATAGAACAAAATCATTTAGGCTATGCTTCAGTAATAAAAAAAGCAATAGACTTAATCCAAAAACAACAAAACATAATAAATGATATGGCAAAACATATTGAAAAAGGTTGTGATTTTGATAATAGTATAAAGACAAAAGAACAAATTATAGATTATTTCACAAATAAATATGAGGAGGGGAAAGAATAATGTTAAAGATAAAAGATGATGTAGATTTGAAAGAATTAGAAAAATTTGGGTTTAAGCCTAAATATGATGAAGATACAGGAAGAATAAATGCATATATAAAGAAAAATTACGAGAAAGAATATATGGGACTTGGAATAACAAAAGAAACACTAAAAAGTCAATTTCGCATTTTCAAAAGAACAAAAACAGATTGGAGAATTAATCCGTATAAAGATTATTACGATATTGATACACTATACGACTTAATCCAAGCAGGACTAGTAGAAAAGATAGAGGAGTAGAAAGGAAAAGAGTATTATGAGAACATTTACAAAATGGCTTGATAATAATTGGGAAAAAAATAATATTTTTCCACCACCATTAGACGCACAAATAGCTTTAAATTTTTTACAAAAATATTTATTGGGAGAAGATTGGTACTCAGTGAACCCAATAAGTACAGTTCAAATAAATTGTGAAATAGTACACGACATATTGTATAAATACTCAAGAAAATACAGAAAAGAAGTAAAGAGGAGGAATAAATGGAAATACCAAAAATAATAAGTAAAAACAATAGAGAATACATACTAGTAAAAGAATATCCTAATTTTATACAATATAAAGATATGATAACAGGAGTAAAAGAATGTTTTAAAGAAGATGAACTAGAACATATTAAAGAAAAGAGAAAAGAAAAAGTTCCAAAATATATATAAGGAGTGATTTACCTATGACAAAGAAAATCAAAAGAATAGTAAATAATCTAAAGAAAAGATTTGACACTTTATATAATGTACTAGAGAGTGAAGAAGACAAAGAAGATGTTTCAGACATAATATCATATATTGAAGAAAAATTAGAAGAATAAGGAGGCACAAATGAATATGAAGGAAAAATTAATAAATTTTAATATAAGTCAGAGATGGAGAAAAGCGAGAATAAGTTTTTTTGAAGAGCAGATAAAAACAATAGGAAGACTTACTTCAATATTATCAGATATGCCAAAAGGAAGTAGAAAAGTACAAGATGTTGAGGCTGAAAGTCTATCTACTTTATTAGACAAAATAAATCAAGTAAAAAAAGACATAGAACAAGAATCAATAAGAGTAGAAGAAGAACTAAAAGAACAACTTAGTTTATTAGAACCTAAATATGGTTTATTGTTATACCATCATTACATTTTAGGAGATAGTATAAAGTACATAGCTAAAGAGGTCTTACACTATAAAGAAAAATATGTATATGATTTAAAAAAAGAAGCATTAGATGAATTTGAAAAAGTTCAGGAAAAAAAAGGTTGAATCAGGAACTAAAAAAATGATATATATATAATTGAGAATAAATTAAATAAAGCCCTAATTTTATTTAGTTAAAAAAGACCTGCCTCAAATAAGAGACAGGTCTTAAGGTTGTTATTAACAGAAAAATAAATTAATACTTATCTCCGAGGCTTATCGGAAGACCATTTAGAAGCACCAGATTTTTCTGCGCATTTGTCGCAAACAGGAAATACTGTGCTGTAAGGTTTGCCCCGCCAATCGAAGAAAGACGGAGAGTTGCTAGGTGTGATAGTTTTACCACAAATTCCGCAAGTGTACTTTTCTGCCATAGTTAACCTCCTTTAAGTATGAAAAACATAAGTTACAATAAATATTATAACAGATATTATGTAAATTGTCAAATTAGTTATTAATTATACTAGGTAAATTAATATAAAAACATTCAGTTTTAGTTAAAAATAGATATGTTCTCCATTTAATATAAAAGCCTTCCTAGTGGGCTTTAATGAATAAAGAGGTTAAAGCCTATGAAAACTAAAGAAACAATATACCAAACATATACAAGAACAGTATGCAGTATATGTAAAAATAAAAAATGTAATGAAGAATTGCATATTAAACTAGACGGAAGTTTAAAATGTGAAAGTTTTGAAAGATGTATGAAAAATAAGTGTAAGACTTGTGATAAAGAAAAAGAATGTTTTGAAGAGGAGAAGAAATGAAAAACATATTTTATTTTAGAAAAATAAGTAAGATACGGTGGAACGGAACAATTTCTTTATGAGATAGCAAAAAAATATAAAAACAAAGATATAACAATATATTATGATGAAGCAGACCCGATTCAATTAAAGAGATTAAGAGAATTAGTAAGATGTAAAAAACATATACAAGGAGAAAAGGTTAAATGTGAGAAAGCCTTTTTAAATTTTAATTTAGACATGATAGACGATATAGAAGCAGAAGAATACTATTTTGTATCTCATGCTAATTATAAAGAATTACATAGAGAGCATGGAGGATATATACCACCTATAGATAATCCAAAGCTAACACACTATATAGGAGTATCACAATTTGCTACAGACAAGTTAGAAGAATATAGAAAGAAAATAGGCAAAGATATAAAAACAATTAAATGCTATAACCCATTAACACTAGAACCAAAGCAAAAGCTAATTCATTTAGTAAGTGCTTGTAGATTAGATGATACAGTAAAAGGTGGAGGAAGAACATTAAAGCTAATAGAAGCATTAGATAGATACTGTGCAGAACACAACAGAAATTATATATGGACTATATTTACAAATCCAACAAAGATAAAAATAAATTCTCCAAACGTAATACAAATGGAACCTAGATTAGATGTAAGAACATTTATAGCAGATGCAGATTATGTATTACAATTAAGCAATGATATGGAAACATACTGTTATACAATAAATGAAGCCTTAGGATATGGAGTACCAATAATAACAACACCTTTATCAATACTAAAAGAATTACCAATAACAGATAATGAGCATATAGTATTAGATTGGGATTGCGAAAATGCAGACGAAGTAGCAAGACAAATATTTGAAAAAGAAGTAAAACCTTTTGAATATACACCACTTAAAGATGACTGGGATAAGATTCTAGCAAAAGGAAGAAGCAATTATAAATCAGATTGGAAGAAGACATATTTAGTAGAATGTATAGAAGCATATACAGACGTAGTAATAAACAAATGGATAGAAACAGGAGAACAATGGGAAGTAGATTATTTACGTATGGAGTATTTAAATGATTTAGGTCTAATTAAAGTAATAAAGGAGATTTAACCTATAAAATGAAATTCGTAATTAATAATGACACATGGGAGATAAAAGAATTAAGCAAAGACGAATTAAATAAAATGTATGAAGACAACATGAAAGAGAAAGCATACTTTGTATTCGGATTAACACAAAAGTCAAAACATATTATTTATATAAACAAAGATATGTGTTATGACCAAAAGATAAAAACACTAAAGCATGAATTAACACATTGCTATATATGGGAATATGGATTATATAATGTAACAGATGTAAATGAAGAAGTAATATGTGATTTAGTAGCAAGTAGTAACAACTTTATCAATGAAGTAGTAGAAAAGTATAAAGTGGAACAAAACACTATAAAGTAGGGAGAGATTATGTTTGATTTAGAATATAAAAACAAAGAACAACTAAATGAAATAAAAAAGCAGATTGAATCTAAAACAAATACCAAAATAAGAGATATAAGATATAACGTTGGACTTTATAATACCGATGAGGATTTTATAACAGCAAAAACAGTAAATGGAGTAGGCTTTTTTATGGCACCTTTTAAAAACAAAGATTTATTAGACAAAGAAATAAAATCTGTATGTAAAAAAATTATAGTTCAACAAAACTCTTTAAAATAGGGAGATGATACTATGGAAGAAAAACATCCAGGTGGAAGACCACCAAAATTCAAAACAGTAGAAGAAATGCAAGAAAAGATAGATAAGTATTTTGAAGAATGTGATAGAGAACATGAACCATATACTGTAACAGGCTTAGCAATAGCATTAGATGTAGACAGGAAAACATTATTGAATTACAGTGATAAAGAAGAGTTTTTCCCCACTATAAAAAGAGCAAAGGCAAAAGTAGAAAATTACTTAGAAAAGAGATTAGTAAAAAATAGCAATGTAACAGGAATAATATTTAATTTAAAAAACAATTATGACTGGAGAGAAAAACAAGAGATAGAACATTCAGGAAAATTAAAATTGGAAGATGTTTTATGAAATATACAGCAAAATATTTAATAGAAAAAAGAAAAGAGAAATGGGAAACAACACATAGTTTAGAAGAAGACAGAAAGTTTAGAGAAGCAGTTGCAAATGAGCTTTTAGAAAATAAAGAATTATTACAAGAAATAAAAGATAATCCTGAATATTTAATTGAATTAGAGTTTGTAGTAGTAGATAAAAAACAAAGAACAGTACCATTTTTTTTAAACGATGTACAGAGAGAATTTATACAGATAATTAATGATGCAAAAGAAAAATATAATAAAGGACAAATAACACAGTTGCGTTTTTTGATACTAAAAGGAAGACAACAAGGATTCACAACACTTATTACAGAATATCAACTAGCATGTTCTATAACCAAAAGAAACTTTCAAGGCTTTACATTGGCTGATACTTCTGAAAATGCAGAAGCAATATTTCAAAATAAAGCTAAATTTCCAAAAGAGCAGTTACCAGAAGAATTAAGACCTACAGAAAAGTTTAACAACAGAAGACAATTATTATTTGAAAAACTAAATTCTGATTGGAGTGTAGATACAGCAACAGAAAATGTTGGACGTTCTAAAACGGTAAATTTCTTTCATGGTTCTGAATGTGCTTTTTGGAAGAGCATGGCTAAAATACAAGCAGGTTTAGGAGAAGCATTTACAGCAGACTGTATAGAAATATATGAAAGTACAGCAAATGGATTTAATGATTTCCAAAAGCTATGGAAAAGCAAGAATGCAATAAATTGTTTCTTTGAGTGGTGGAGAACAAAAGAATATAGAACAGATTTTGAAACAGAAGAGATTAAAGAAACCTTTATAAAAAATATAAAGAATAATAACAACTGGATATTTAATAGAATAAAGATATTAATAGAAGAAAAGCACTTAGAATTAGAACAAGTATATTGGTATTATAAAAAGTATCAAGGATATATAGATAAAGAATTAATCAAACAAGAGTACCCATGTAGTGCAGAAGAAGCTTTTTTAGCATCAGGAAATTGTTATTTTGACAAAGAGAAGATTATAAATAGAATAGCACAACTTAAAGAGCCTTTAAAAGTAGGTTCTTTTATTTATGATTATGATGGCGACAAAATAACAAACATAAGATTTAAGAATGACATTAACGGATTTATAAAGATATATGAAAAACCAAAAGATAATTATCCTTATGTTTTAAGTGGTGATACATCAGGTGAAGGATCTGATTATTTTATAGGACAAATATTAGATAATACCAACGGAAAACAAGTAGCTGTATTAAGAAAAGAATTTGATGCTGATGAATATACAAGACAAATGTATTGTCTAGGTAAATACTATAAGAATGCATTAATCGGCATAGAAAGTAATTTTGATACATTCCCAATAAAAGAATTACAAAGACTAGGTTACACAAAGCAATATGTAAGAGAAAAAGAAGATACATTCACAGGAAACATAGTAAAAGCTTATGGATTTAGAACAGACAGAATAACAAGACCGCTTATATTAAGTGAGTTACAAGCAATAGTAAATGACCACATAGAAAACATAAACGACAAAGAAACACTAGAAGAAATGTTAGTGTTCGTAAGAAATGAAAAAGGCAGACCAGAGGCACAGCAAGGTTGCCATGATGACTTAGTAATGGCATTAGCAATAGCTTACCATATAAGAACACAACAAGAAATGACAGTCAAGAAAACAGAAATAGAAAAAAGACTAAGTAAAGAATTTACATTTGAATTTGAAGAAGAAGAAACAAAAGGAGATTATGGAAAAACCATAAAAATAATATAGGAGGGAACAATGTTACAAATATTATTAATGATAGTCACAACGGCTATCTTTTATTTTGGCTTTATATTAGGTTACAGAGTTGCAAACAAAGAAGAAATACAGCCTGAGATAAATATGGAGAAAATCAAAAAGAGAATACCATTCACAGAAGAGCACAAAGAATTAAAAGAAGAAGAAGCAAGAATAAATGAGTTAAACCAATTACTAGAAAACGTCAACAATTACAAAGGCGACGATGAAGGACAAAGGAGGATTAGATAATGGAAAACAAAAATGAAGAAAAGGATTTAACAACAATATTTGCACAATATCAAAAAATAAAAGATTATTTAACCTCTAAGGGATATTATAGACAACTAGAAAAGAATTATAACTTTTATATGGGTGACCAATGGAAAGGGTTAGAAAGTGGCAACAATGCAATGCCTATGGATAATATAATTGCTTCAATATGTAATTATAAGATAGGTAATGTAAATCAAAATAATATGACTATAGTTTATTCATCTGAAAATGTAGATGAAGAAGATTTTAAGGAAATAGAATATACAGATGAAACAGGCGAAGTACAAACAACTTCTAAACGTAAGATATACGAAAAAGCAGTAGAGCTATTAAACAAAAATGCTAATACATTCTTTGAGTCAAACAACTTAGAAACAGAGATATGGGATTACAATACAGAAAACTGTATAAGTGGTATGGTATGTATGTACATCTATAAAGACGAGAATGACCTTGAAAGAGCTGAAATGGTAGAAGGTAATAATATATACTTTTCAGATGAAAACGACCCTGAAATACAAAATCAAGAGTTTATATTAATAACTTTTAGAAGACCAGTAGAACAAGTAAGAGAAGAAGCAAGAAGGAATGGTTTAAGTGAAGATAAAGTACGACAGATTTTAGCTGATAATGATACAGATGAGCAAATAGGAAACAAAAAAGAAACAGAAGTAGGTTCAGGTAAAGTTCTATGTATATTAAAGCTATACAAGAAAACAAAGAAGATAAAGAAAACAGAAAAAAGACAAATAATAGATGAATATGGTAATGCTCAGGAAATAGAAGTTGAAGTAGGAACAGAAACAAAAACAACAGTACATATGGTTAAATCAACAAAGAATGTAGTTTATGTTCAAGAAACAGATTTAGGTTTAACACTATATCCTTTATCTAAAATGATATGGATAAGAGAGAAGAACAACGCAAGAGGAAGAGGGGAACCTCAAGATAAGATAGGTAATCAAATAGAAATAAACCAAACACTAGCAAGAAGAGATATAGCAATTCAAATGTCTGCATATCCTAAACTAGCATATTTAAGAAAGAAAATACAGAACCCTAGTAGCTTGAATAAAGTAGGAGTAGCAATAGCAGTTGAAGGCGAAGCAGTACAAGATATAAGAAGTGCAATAGATTATTTAAACCCTACACAGGTTAGTCCTGATGCTAAACAGTTTAATGATGAATTATCACAAAAAACAAAAGATAATGCATCAGCTTCAGATGCAGCACTAGGAACAATAGACCCTGAGAAGACAAGTGGACGTTCTGTTATAGCAGTAAGGGATGCTGCTGCAGTACCTTTAAATATTCACGTAACAAGATTCAAGAAATTCTTTGAAGATATTGCAAGAGTATTATTTGACTTTTGGCAAAATGTAGACGTAGAAGGAAAAAGAATAATAATAGAGGAAACAGACGAGGAAACAGGAAAAACGAATGTAACAGTAGAAACTATTCCTCATGAAGTAATGGCACAGCTTAAAATAAAAGTAAAAGTAAATGTAGCACAAACAGACCCATATTCAATTTATGCACAAGAAGAAATGTGGGACAACCTATTTGTAAAAGGTGCAATTACATTTGAAGAATGGGTAGATGGATTAAGTGACAATTCTAAATATAATAAAGCTAAATTAGAAGAGATAGTAAGAAACAGACGAAATAAAGAAAGAGAACTTATGAACATAGAAGAAGACATTAAAAACAAACAAATGGAAGCTGATAATATTATTCAACAAAGACAACAAGAACAAGAAGTAGAAGATGTTGCAAGTAATGTTGAAGCACAGCAAGAACAATTGAACCAAATGATACAAGAAGCACAACAAGAAGAAGAGTTTAATCAATTAATGGGAGGTTAGTATGGACGATAAGCTAATAAGGTTAGCAAGAAAAATCAATGCTATAGACAATGAATTAAAAGAGCTATCTCAAGTAAAGAATTTTAAAGGTTTAATATTTGTTAACAACGAATTAGAAAAGTACAAGAAATTTACAAACGATGTAGTTAACACATATGAGAATTATATAAATATTGCTCAAAAGGAAATGTCAGAAGAAATAAGCACTATAAAAGAGCAAGGAGAAAAATTGTCTTATGAAGGACAAGAGAATAAAGAAGATTTAGATAGAAAGATAGATCAAATTAAAAATGATTTAGGGTTAATATATGAAAAGATTAATAACTCTATAGAAAAGATACAAGATGATATATTAAAAAAAATAAATGCACAAGCAAAACAAATAAATAATAATAAAGCTATAAAAGATAAAGAACTTTCTGAAATAACAAAAGAGAATCTAATATTGAAAACAAACATTAAAGATTTAAAAGAAATGTTTGAAAAGTTAGAATTACAAAAAGGAGATACAGGAAAATCTGCTTATGATATAGCTTGTGAATTAGGTTTTAAAGGAACTGCAGAGGAATGGATAAAGAGTTTACATGGTAAAGATGGAAAAGATATAGAGCTAAGAGGAATGAGAGCTTTTAGTGATGCTCCAAAAGATAATAAGACATATGGAAGAAAAAATAAAAAATGGGTACAAATTACAGGTGATGGAAGTGGTGGAACATCTGATTACGATGACCTTTCCAACAAACCTAAAATAAATAATGTTGAACTATCAGGGAACAAATCTTTAAATGATTTGGGAATAGACATTCCAAGTGATTTATCAGAGTTAAACGATGACACAACGCATAGATTAGTAACAGACGCAGAAAAAGAAACATGGAATGATAAAGGTACTTATAGCAAACCAAGTGGAGGAATACCTAAGACAGATTTAGCAAGTAGTGTACAGACAAGTCTAGGCAAAGCAAATACAGCTTTACAGTCTTACACAGAACAATATACAGGGACTATTACAGGAATAAAAATGAATGGAAGTTCTAAAGGTACTTCTGGTGTAGTAGATTTAGGAACTGTAATAACTTCTCATCAAGATATAAGCGGAAAAGAAAATACATCAAATAAAGTAACTTCAATAAGTTCAAGCTCAACAAATACACAATATCCAAGTGCAAAATGTGTATATGATTATATAGAAGATTCAGGCTTTCTGTCTTTTACGGTTTTAGATGAATGGACAGAGTAATAGGAGGAAAATATGAAGTGTAAAAAAGATACCTTAGTTGAAATGGTAGTAATGGTTAGAAATGACAAAGAAGTCGTATATTATTGCCCTAAATGTAAAGATATAGCAAAAATAACAGTAGAAGAAGAACAAGAAATCAACGAAAGGGAAAGTAAATAAGTTTTTAACATTAAGAGCTCAGGCTCTTATTTTTTATGCCTTTTTACTGTTTGTAGGCTTAAAAGAACAACTGGGAATTAGTCGACGGACGTTAAACGGGAGGAAACTTATGGAAGAAAATGAGGAAATAGTTGAAGAAACTATCGTTGACAACGACGTAAACGTTGGGGAAGTTCAAGAAGAACAAGGAGAAATTGAGACTTCAAATGAAGACTTAGAAGTAGCTCAAGATGACCCTGTTGAGGAAACTACAGAAGAACCTGTAGAAGAACCAAGAACTTACACAGAGGAAGAGTATCAAAGAGCTATTAACAAAATCATAGCAAGAGAAAGAAGCAAGTATGAGAAACAAATTAATCCTTTAATAAACACTTTAAAAGCAGGAGGATTTGAAGAAGATACTATCCCTGAGTTAACAAATTCTCTTCAAAAAAGCTATGAAAATCAAGGAATAAACATTCCTAAATACGACCAAATGCTCACAGAAAAAGAGCAAAAAGCATTGGCAAAAGCAGATGCTGAAGAAGTAATTGATTTAGGCGAAGAAGTAATGAGACAAACATTTGCAGAGCTTTATTCAAAACCAGATAGAAGTGTTAGAGAAGAAGAACTTATGTATCTTATCTCGCAAGAACACTCAAAAAGAATGGCAAAGAAAGATTTGCTTGAGTTAGGGGCAGACCCTGACAAAGTGTTAAACGACAGTAAATTTAAAGATTTTGCAAGCAAATGGTCAAACAATGTCTCAGTTAAAGAAATATATCAAGCCTATACAAAATTAAATAACAAACCAGTACAAAGACCAGCTAGTGCTGGAAGTGTTAAAAACAATGAAAGTGAAACAAGCAAGTATACTCAGGCAAAACTTGATAATATGACAGCTCAAGAAATAGCTAAAATATGGGACGACCCAGAGTTTAGAAAAATAGCTGGATTAAAAAATTAATTAAAGAAAGAAGGAATTTAAAATGGCAAATAATGCAATAACAGTATCAATACCTAAACTAGTAAGTGCAAAGGTAATAAAAGAATTAGAAAAAAATTTAGTAGCAAAAAGAATCTGTACAATGGATACAGGTTCACAAATTAAAAAATATGGTGACCAAGTAACATTCACAGGACTTGATAAACCAACAGTAAAAGATTATGAAGGAACAATTACATATGAATCATTAAACGATGAAGGAGTAACTTTAGTAATCAATCAAAGAAAATATGTAGCATTTAAAGTTGATGATATAGAAGCATTTCAAAGTGCTATAGATATTAAAGGAACTCAAGTTGAAAGAGCAGCATACGAATTAAAAGATAATGCTGATGCTTATGTATTAGCATTAGCTTCTGATAACTCTATTACAACAGTAGTAGATGCAACAGGTGCAGGAAATGAAATATCTGAAGATAATGCTCTTCAATATTTCTCAAGAGTAGCAAGAAAGCTTAACGAAGCTAACGTACCTGCAGGACAAAGATTCTTCGTAATCGACCCAATGGTACAAGAATATGCAACAAATGCAGGTTTAAAATTTGGAGTTAACGAAGGTATGAAAGGATTTGAAGGTGGTCTTGAATGGGCTGACTATTTAGGAATGAAAACATTCGTAAGTAACAATGTAAAAGTAACAGCTGGAGTTCATTACTGCTTAGCAGGTTCTTACAATGCTATCGTTTATGCTGACCAAATTGTTAAGTCAAGATTCATAGCTGAAGCAGAAAATGCATTTGAAGGATTATATAGTTCTTTACACGTATTTGGTGCTAAAATAATCAAACCAAAAGAATTAGTATTATTCAAAGTAAAAGAAAGCGGTTCATTATCTGCATAAAAAAGCTACCTTTTATAGGTAGCTTAAAGGGTATATAGTACCTTTTAATGTGCCTATAAAAGGGAAAGGAGAAAATATGATAGAGAGTTTATTAGAAAGATTAAAAGATACAAAAATAAGTTATAGTGTAGGATTTTATGCAATGGCATTAATGCTTCACAAAGGATTAATAACAGAAGATGAAATAGTAGAGTTTATAGAGGAGACAGAAAAAAATATCAAAGACGAATACAAAACAGAAATGAAAACAGATGAACAACTAGAAGATATTAAAAAGTTATTCGATAAAGAAGTCGCAAAAATAGAATGTGTATTTGTTGATTCAATAAAAGATTATGCAATAGGAGTAGTATTTGCAGACAATACTTATACGACATTAAGGTCATATGAAGACATAAACAAGATAAAAGAGCAAATAGAAAAAATAGGAGGATAAGTTAATGACACTTTCTCAAATAAAAGAATTAGCTGTAAAGTTAATAGATGAATATTCTAATAATTCTAATTTAACTGATGATGAAGACATCAGGTTAAAATTAAACGGTCTATGTAATTTAGGACAAATAGAACTTTCACTAATAAAAAAAATAAAAAAGACTTATGAGTTTAGTATTGATGAGGAATCAGAAACAGAGTATAACGTTATAGCACTTCCAGAAAATTATATGGAAGAAAACAGAATGAGATATTATTCAAGTAATGGTAGTTTGCTAAATTACTATATACAAGACAACAAATTAAAAATACATAAAGACTGTTTAGGAAATTTCGAATTTGAGTATTTTGCAAAACCTCAAGAGATAACAAATGAAACTGATGACGGCTATGAACTTGAAATAGATTTAGAAGCACAACAAGTTTTACCTTATTATGTAGCAAGTGATATTTTAAAAAGTGATGTATCAGCTAATTACACAGCTTTTGAAGCAAAATATAATGCTAAATTAGAAATATTAATGAATAGTGTAAAAAAAGAAGATAACGGATTAATAACAATAAATCAAATGATAGGAAATTTGTAGAAAGGAGGAAACATGGCAACCATACCAAGTTTTACACCTAAGACACCTAAAACAAGAGTGTATAGCAATTTTGCAGGAGTAGATTATACATCTGACAGTTCTCAAGTACAGCTTAATAGAAGTCCAAATTGTGTAAATATGTATAAAGATTATAAGTCTAGTTTAGGACAAGCAATTGAAACTAGACCAGGGTTTATAAATATATTGGAATTGAACTCTGAAATATTTGGAATACATTTTATCAAGACGAACTCTTTAAAAGTAATAGTACATAGTGGAACTAAACTTTTATTGTGGAGTGATTATCCAAATGCACAAGAAGAATCAAACATGACAGAGTTATACTCAACAATGGCACAAAAAAAATCAGTATCGTTTGTGTATAATAATAAAATGTATATAAACGACGGAACAAATTATTTATATTATGATGGAAATACAATTCAACCTGTGTCAAGTGATGCTTTTATACCCACGACAACAATTGCAAGAGCACCATCAGGTGGAGGAACACTTTATCAACCTGTAAACGTATTACAGCCTAAACGTAAGAACTCATTTTTAGGAAACGGAACAGATAGAAATTATACATTAGATTCAAGTGGATTAGATTCAACTACAGTAACAGCAACAGTAAATGGAACAAATAAAACAGAAGGAACAGATTTTACAGTAAATAGAACAACAGGAGTAGTAACATTTAACACAGCACCATCTGCACCAAGTACAGCAGGACAAGATAATGTAGTAATCACGTTTGCCAAGACAGTAAGTGGATATTCGACAAGAATAAGCAAATGTATATTAAGTTGTATATTTGACAATAGAGTGTTTTATAGTGGAAATTCAGACTTTCCAAATGCTTTATTCCATAGTATGTTAAATGACCCTACATATATTTCAGATACTGCATATTATCAAGATGGAAGCGATAACGTATCAATAACGTCTTTAATGAGAGTAGGAGATAGTATACTTGTAATTAAGAAAGATGACCAACAAGACTCTGTAGTTTATTATCATACCCCTAAAGAAATAACTACAAATGACGAAACTGAAACAGTATATCCAACAAAACAAGGATTAGCAGGAGTAGGATGTATATCATTCTGGGGAAGTAAAAACTTTTTAGATGAACCAGTATTTATGAGCAGGTTAGGACTAAAAAGTTTTACAAAACTTAATTTAGGTTATGAAAGAAGTATAGAACATAAATCAACAATGGTAGACAGTAAACTTGTAAATGAAAGCGATTTAGAAAATGTTCACTTAGAACAATGGAGGGGTTATCTTTTATGCTTAATAAATGGACATATATACTTAGCAGACAACAGACAACAATTCTTAAATAAAGGAACTCAACAGCAAGAATACGAATGGTATTATTGGGATAATATAGGCGATGTAGTAGAAGGTACATTTTATAAAGCAACATTACTTAAAGAATATGATGAGAGTTTATACTTTGGAACAATAAATGGAGTAGTAGCAAAGTTTGTCGATAACAGATACAACGATAATGGAAGATTAATATACAGTCAATGGCAAACACCTGATGATAGTTTTACATCAGAAAACCATTTGAAGACAACTAATAAAAGAGGCGGAATTGCTAGTATGAAAACAATTCAAAATAGTATTTGCAAATTAAAAGTAAAAACGGATAAAATAGATGAAACTTATGTCACTAGATACATATCTAGTGGTTTTTCTTTTGATGATTTTTCGTTTATTGATTTTGCATTTACAACATCTAGTAAGTCATTTATGAAATATAAAATCAAACAGAAGAAGTGGAGTCAAATATCAATGACATTCTATTCAGATGAATTAGACAAACCATTTGGAATATTCAATGCTACATTAGAAGCTTTTATAGGTGGATATGTAAAATCAGTAAATTATTTATAAAGGAGGAAAATATGGAATTTGAGAAAATTACAGAAAATGTTGAAAACATAAGCTTATTGTCAGACACACCAGCAATGACGTCAACAGAGTTAAAAGCAGAATTTGACAAAGGAAATAAAACAATAAAAACAAAATTTAATAAACTAGTAGATGACTTAAACGAAATGGATCTACCATCATTTGTAGAGGTAGAAGAATGGGAGGAATCATAAATGAAAAAAATCAATAAAAGCCTTGGGGCTGTAACACACACACACACACACACACACACGAGTATTTTACAAAGAAAGGAGGAAGCTTATTTATAACTTCTTCCTTTTTATTTGGAGCAAAGGAGGAAGTAGAGTAAGTTAAACTTCCTCGAAAAAAATAAAATGGCTAAAAGTTATAAATTAGAAGATGGTAATTATATAGATGACAAATCAGTAATACATAGTAAAAATGGAAAACATAAAAGTGTTTATGAAACATTGGAAGGAACAGTTTTATATAACAATAGCACAGGAAGTGGTACATCAATAACATTAAGTGAAAGTGCAGAAAACTTTGATTGTTTAGAAATATATTTTGCAGGAGAACAAGGTTCAATATACAATTATAATTTCCTTAAAATAAATAATCCTAACGATAAACAAATAACATTATTAGCACCTATAAGTGGTGTAAACAATCTTTATTTTATTGTTGCTAGGGGAATTATTTCAGAAACAAATATCTCTTTGGAAAACAATAGGAGGGTATATTTTACAAATAATGGTAGTGCTATTTTTGACAATGGTGGAATGATTTATATAACAAAAGTAATAGGATATAAATAATTATCATCTTAAGCTAATTAAGAGATGAAGAGTGTAAAATTTAAGAATGAAACATATTTAGACAGTACAAGCATAGTGCATGGAAGAAAAAAATTAAGTGATTTATTAGAAGGAACTACATTATATGATAATTCAAGCGGGACAACTGGAACTATAACATTAAACGAAAGTGTTGCAAATTTTCAAAGAATAAAAATAGAATATAAAAATATCAGAAATAGCTTTTACAATACAATAGAAATATTTAATCCAAATGGAAAAAGTTCTGTATTATTTTCACATTATAATGGAACTTATCAATATTTGTATACGGCAGAAATATCAATTTCGGGAACATCTATAACATTTAATTATAATCAAAGAGTCAATATGACTAACGGAGATGTTGGTTCTGATATATCAACAGATGTTGTTTTAATAACAAAAGTTATTGGATTTAACTATTAAGAATATATACTATACAAATAAAGAATGAAAGGAGAAATAAATGAGTAATTATAATATAGAAGAAATGGCAAGAGGAATGGGCTTTAATGATACATATCTTAATAAATTAAGAGCAAGTAATCAATATATAACAGAAAGTGCAAATCAAGATAGAAATAAAATAAATGCACAATTAAATCAAACATTAGCAGATTATGAAAGAGAAAGGTCAGACCAAAACCAAAAATTTATAAAAGATGCACAAGGTGCATATGTAGATTATGCAAAAGCGATTAATCCGTATTCATCACAAAGAAGTCAAGCAAATAGAATAGGATTAGGAAATAGTGGATATAGTGAAAGTTCTTTAATAGGAGCTAACAATGCTTACCAAAATCGTTACACAGAAACAAAAACGAATTATGACAATATATTTGCCAACATAAATAACAACATAGCAAAGGCAAGAGAAACATCTAATATAGAGTTAGCTAAAATAGCACAGAACGAACAAGATAGATTATTAGAGAACTTATATAAGATTAATGATTTATATACAGCAGAGAAAGAAAGAGAAGAAGAAAAACGTAGATGGGAAGCAGAAATGGCATTACAAAGACAAGCAGCCGCAAGAAGTTCTTCAAGTGGTTCAAGAAGGTATTCTAATAAAAATAGTCCAGTAGTTGCAGTTGATTCAGGAAACAATCAACAATCAAATACATCGAATAATGTAAATTTAAGTACACAAGCAAAAGCATTATTAACTATGGGACAAAAAAGTGTATCTTTAGGAAATAAAAATTCTGCAAGGAGTGCAGTTGTTAATGCCTTCTCAAGAGGACAAATTTCAGAAGGAGAAGCACAATACATAAGCAATAAATTAGGAATTTAGGAGGTTCATTATGTCTTGGGAAGAAATGAAGAAAAACATGGAGAAAAACAATGGCAGATATATACCAGACAATTCTGAAAAAGTAGCACCAGTCAAAAATAATATTCCAAACGAATTTGGTATGAGTAATATGTTAAGTGAAATATTTAACAGAGGAAAAACATTAGCAATTGATTCTACAAAAAATGCTGTAAAAAGTCAGTTTAGCAATAAAGGAATGCAAGTTAATTATCGGAGATATTATAAAAAATTTAAAACAAAATGTTAGAAAAAATTTATTTGATTATATGACTACTAAAAAAGAAGACGAGAACGAGAATATAAATAAAACTCTACAAGAAGATATAAAGAGTTCAGACATACTAGATAAATTTAGCTATGTATCTCAAAACTTTTTAAGTGGAGGTTTATCAGGAACTACAGGAATTGCACAAAGCGGATTAACAGATATGGCTAATCAAGCAAAAAAAGGTAGTAATAAAAAATTAGAAGAATTAACAAATAACCAATTGAGAGCATTAACACATATATTAAACCCAACAGGAGCATTTTTTGATAAAGCAATTGATTACGATAAAGAGTTTGTAAACACTTTAAAAGATAAAGAAAAAAATAATTGGCAGAAAGTGGTTGATATACCTTTAAACGCAGTTCAATCAGTAAAAGAGTTGAATCCATTATATGAGATATATTCTAATGATATGCAAGCTTTAGGCAAGGTGAATCCTAATATTGATGAACAAATTCTAGATATAAATAAAAAAATAAGTGAACCTTCTGAGAATTACAAAAAATATTTATCAAAGGAGTCAGAAAAATATGATGGAGTAACAAACTTCATAGCAAGTGGTTTTCAAAGTTTAGGATATATGGCACCTTCAATAGCTGCTACAGCAATTACTAAAAACCCTAACATAGGTTTAGCAACAATGGGAATGAGTGTAAAAGGACAAGCAACTCAAGAGGCATTGGATAAAGGAAAAGATATAGATGAAGCTGTAAAAATTGGAGATGCAAAAGCATTAGTAGAGATAGCACTAGAGAAAATATCAGGTGGTGCAAAAATATTTGGAAAAGGAAGTGTAGACGATTTAGCAGATGAATTAGTAAAAAAAGGAGCTAAATCAAAAATAGGAAAATTCTTATTAAAGCAATTAACAAATACAGGAGGAGAAATAGCAGAAGAAGAATTGTCAAATGTAGCAGGAAACTTTATTGATAAAGGGACAATAGACCAAAACAAGAAGGTAATAGACATAAAAGAAGGAATAGAAACAATGGGTTCAACAGCTTTTACGACTACCCTGCTAAATCTTTTAACTGGAGGATTAGTAAACGATTACAATGAAATTAATACAAACCAATATACAGACTTAAATACAGGAGAGATTTTAGATGCTGATACACAAAAAGCTATAAAACAAGCCGAGGATATTATAAATAAATCAAATCAAACAACAGCACCTATAAATACATTTAACCAACAACAAAACAATATAGCTCAAAATGAAAATATAGAGCAAATAAAAACAGATAGTGAAAATTTTTCAAGACAAGTTGATAATATTGAAAATATAAAACAAAATAATGATTTAGTAGTATTAAGTAAAACACCACAAGTTTATAAAGATTTAGGTGCAACTGATTTACCAATGACGGTAACTAAAAACCATACAATATGGGCAATGACACCTAAAAGTAAGGAAAATAGTAAATTCCATGGAATTAGTAAAGAAGTTTTGAAACAATTACCAGAAGCAATGACAAGGCCTTTAAATGTAATTCAATCAGGCTCAGACACAAATAGTATAGTAGCAATAACAGAATTAGCTGATGAAGATGGCTCATTAGTAATAGTTCCTATAAAAATAAATAAGGGGAAAGCTAATGTTAATGAAATTGAAATTGATGCCAATGTATTTAAGAGTATATATGGAAAAGACAATGATTATGATACATGGATGAAAAACAATATAGAAAAAGGAAGAATGTTATACGATATAGATGAAGGAATAATCAAAAAATATAGGGATAATCCCCCTAGACTCCAATTGTCTAACGATATTATCCCTACTGATGAAGCTTCATCTATTGTTAATAACAGTATACCACCAATTAATCAAAAAGTCAATGGGGATACTATTAATAATAATTATGCACAATATATCAATAATGATACACAAAATCAACCTACAGCTCCTATAAATAATACACAAGGCGAAACAATAAATTGGAATGAAATAGAAAGACCAGAAGGCAAAATAAGAAAACATTATAGAAGTATAATTGAGAGTTCAAATACAACAGCAGAAGCAAAAGCAATTGCAAGAGAAATGATGGGTACAGATACTTATGTTCCTGAAAGTAATAAGAAACAATTAAATGAAGCAGATAGAAGAATACAAACAAATGGAGCAGATAATGAATTGCAAGTACTAACGTCTTTATCAAATAGAATAGATGCTAAAATAACAGCAAATGACATAGCAGTTGGAGAAAGATTAATAGAATATTATTCAAAAATAGGAGATAAAGCAAAATTACAAGAGGCAATACAAACAACAGCTATGGCAGGTACACAGGCAGGACAAACAGTACAAGCATTATCACTACTAAACCACCAAACACCACAAGGACAGGTAACATGGATTCAAAGGTCAGTAGACAAAATGAATCAAGAGCTTGTTAAGAAAAGAGGAACAAATGCTCAACAATTTAACTTTACTCCTGATATGCAACAAAAGATAATGGAAACAACCACCAAAGAAGAAATGCACAAAGCATTAGATGAAGTCTATGAAGAATTAGGACAACAAGTTTCAAAATCAAAATTAGAGCAAATAGATTCATGGAGATATTTTTCAATGCTTGCAAATCCTAAAACACACATCAGAAACATAGTTGGAAACGTCGCTATGGGTAAACTACAATCTGCAAAAAATAAGATAGCAGGAGCAATAGAAGGAACAGTAGCACAGTTTAATCCAAATATGGAGAGAACACATACTTTAAAACCTGCAAGTAAAGAAGTAAAACAATTTGCTAAAAACGATATAACAAATGTAGCTGATAGGCTAGAATTAAATGATAATAAGTATAATCCAAAGTCTAGACTAGAAAATAGTATGAGAACATTTAAATCTGATGCAATGGAGAATACTCTAGGTAAGGCATTTGAATTAAATGAAAAAGCATTAGAAGCTGAAGATGCTTGGGGACTAAAAGCAGGATATGTAAAAGCATTAAGTGAATATATGACAGCTAACAATTTAAACCCTGAAACAATTACAGACGCACAATTAGCAAAAGCAAGAAATTATGCAATATCTGAAGCTAAAGAAGCAACGTTCCATTCAGAAAATGCAATAGCAACAGCTATAAATCAGTTCTCAAGAAAAAATAAAGTAACCAAAGGAATAACAGATGCAGTATTGCCGTTTGTAAAAACACCAATGAATGTAGCAAAAGGTGGTATGGAATATAATCCAGCAGGACTTATTAAGACTTTAACTTATGATACAGTACAATTAAGAAAGGGAAACATATCAGTTAACAAATATATAGATAATCTTTCTAAAGGGCTAACAGGAACAGGAGTTGCAGTTTTAGGTTATGCAATGGCAGAAGCAGGAATATTAAAAGCATCAGGCGAAGACGATGAGAAAAAAGAAAAATTTGATGAGGCATTAGGGAAACAGTCATATTCTTTAGAGATAAATGGCAAAACATATTCTTTAGATTGGTTAGCACCTGCAGGAATACCTTTGTTTGTTGGAGCTGAAGCTCATAATATTAACAAAGCAGGAGAGAAGGAAAAGACTAGTAAGAGTACAGACGATGATAAGCAGTCTAAACAAATCATAGAATCAATGGAAAACTGGGCAAATGCTATGACAAACTCAATGTCGCCTATGGCAGAAATGTCAATGATAAGTGGGTTGACAAGTGCATTAAAGAGTTACGACCAAGATAGTCAAAAAATGCTAGGAACGATTGGAACAAATGCAGTGAAATCATATATAAATCAATTTGTACCAACAGCACTAGGACAAGTAGCAAAAACAACTGATGATTATGAGAGAAGCACGACGTCTACTGCAAAAGGAATACTCCCTAAAGCAATAGACCAAACTAAACTACAAGTAATGTCTAAGATACCTGGTCTAAGAGAAAAATTGCCGATAAAAACTGATGTATGGGGTAAAGAACAAAAACAAGAAGGAAATGTAGTAGAAAAAACAATCAAGAATGCAATATTACCATTTAATATAAAGAGTGTAAGCAATAGTAAAGTTGACAAAGAATTAAACGAATTATATGGCAAAACAGGAGCTACTTCAATACTTCCAACAACTTCATTGGATAAAACATTTAAAATAGATGGTGAAACTTATAGAATGACAAATGGAGAATACTCTAAATATAGAAAAGATTATGGTCAAAATTCATATAGATTGTTAGAAAATTTAGTTTCAGATAAAGAATACAAGAATTTAACTAATGAACAGAAACAAAAAGCAATTGAGAGTGTTTATAGTTATTCCAAAGAAAAAAATAAAAATGATTATGCTAAGAACAACAAATTAAAAGTAGAACCATCAACACTTTATAATACAATGGAAGATTTAAAGAAAAATGGTGGAACTCAAAGTTCATATTTAAATTATATGGCTAAAACAACAGGAATGGAAAAAGAAAGCGAAAGAAATAAAGTATTGGCAAATTCTAATTATTCTGAAAAAACAAAATCAATTATATACAAAAATGGAACAGGTAAAGATGATAAGTTTTATAACATAGTTGCAAAAAATTCTAATCTAAATATAGATGAATACCTAAATTACAAAATACAAAAAAACGCAAAAGCCTTTGAATCAGATAAAGATAAAAATGGAAAAGCTATTTCTGGCTCAGCAAAGAAAAAATTATACAATTGGGTAAATAGTAATATAAGCGGATATGAAAACAGATTATTGATATTAGGGTATTCATATAAATTGAGTAATAAAGAAAGGAACGATTTAACCAACTATATAAACAAAAAATCATCAAACGACAATGAAGCAATTGAAACATTTAAAAAGCTAACTAGTAATTATACATATAAAGATGGAAAAATTTATTATAAATAATACTTGCTAAAATTTATCTTATATCATATAATTCTTACAGAAAATATATAGAAGGAGAATATGAAATGAAGGATAATAAAGTTATAAGTGTTATAAAAACAATTACGATTATATTAATCATTGGAGTTGCGATATATTTATGTTTGAATTATGAAAAAAATACAAATACAAATTATATTCCAATGACTAAAACAGAAAGAATACAGTCTGAAAATGAGGAATTAAAGGAAAGGAATAATCATAATGAAGAACAAATATCACATTTAAATTCACAAGTTGAAGAACTAGAGAGCAAATTAGAAGAGGCAGAAGATTATATTGAGATTTTGATAGAACAACTTGAAAGAAATGGCATAGAACCAGATGAATTATAAGTAAAGCACTTACAGAAATGTAGGTGCTTTTTTAATGGGAGGATAAAATGGAAAACACAGAATTAATTGAAAGATTAGTAGCTGTTGAAGAAGCACGAAAATCTAATACAAAGAGATTAGATGAACACGATGAACAAATAAAAGAACTACAGAACACCTATAAAATAATGGAAAAAATGGATTATAGAATGGGTAATGTAGAAGAGAACGTAGAAAAAATAAACAATAAGCTAGATGAAAACAGTCAAGAAAAAGGCAAGAAATGGGACAAACTTATTGATTATATATTTTATGCAATTTTAGGAATATTGTTAGGATTTATAGCAGTAAAACTAGGTTTAAAGTAAAGGAGGTGAAACAATGAAAAAGTTTACAGTTATAATTTCAGTAATAATGATGTGCATATTATTAGGTTTAGTATTTTTTGCTAGTGATGATAAAGAACTACAAAAAGAAGTAGTAAAACAAATAACAGAAACAGTAACAAAAACTTATGAAATGTCAGAAACTGAAATAAAAGAACTTCCAACTACTGAGATACAAGAACAGACAGAAGAAGATGAAAAACAAGTAGGAGAAACACAGGCAACAACAGAAACAGAAGGATTTGAAGAACAAGGCGAAATAGCTTATAATGGAGCTAGTGAATACCCAAATGTTGTAGTAGGAGATTATAAAGGACTTACATATTATTCACAGATAGATTCAAGATGGAAAAATCATCCTTATACATCAACTAACAATCCAAGTCAAACAATAGGTTCAAGTGGTTGTCGGAGCTACTTGTGGAGCAATGGTAGTAACAGCAACAAAAGGTACAATATTACCCTCAGATATGGGAGATTTATTTGTTAGATATGGTTTTAGAAGTGCTAATAATGGCACTTATTTTTCTGCTTTTAGGTTTGTGGCTGATACATTTAATATTGGATATACCGAAACATATAAACTAGATGAAGCAGTAAACCTTGTAAGAAATAATCATTATGTAATAGTAAGTTGTGCAAATGGACTTTTTACAACTGGTGGACATTTTATAACAATAGTAGGAATAGAAGGCAACCAGTTAAAAATATACGACCCTTACTTATATGCAGGAAAATTTGAAACATCTACTAGAAGAGGAAAAGCAACAGTACAAGGAAACACAGTATATGTAAGTATAGATAATTTTAGAAACTATGCTAACTATCAAAAATTCTTTGCATTTAGTCATAATGGAAAAGTACCAACAAACAATCAACCAGTAACAACAGCTAATTACAGTAGATATGTAAATGCTAGTATAGGATTAAATGTAAGAAACGCACCAAATGGAACTAGAATAGGTGGACTAACTAATAACACTAGAGTAATAATAGACAAAACTAATGGAGAATGGTCGCATATAATAAGTCCATTACAAGGTTGGGTAAGTTCTAACTACTTAAGTAGTACACAAGTTAATACACAAGTAACTGCACAAGCTGTTCAAAAAGTGAACAGCTATAGAACAGGTAATTACAGAGTAAATGCAAGTGTTTTAAATGTAAGAACAGGAGCATCAATAAATTACAGAACGAAGAAATATTATGAATTAACAGCAAATGCAAGAAGTCAAAACAAAAGACTAGGAAATTACTATACTAACGGATTAAAACGTGGAGTAGTAACAACAGTAACAAGAGTAAATGGCAATTGGGGACTAACTCCTAGCGGTTGGATTTCACTTGCATATTGCACAAAAATATAAAATAAGATTATTTACATTTTTTACAAGCTAGATTGATTTTTCAGTCTAGCTCTTTTTTTATGCTTAAATTAAGGTATATAAGTACATTGTTTGATTTTTAAATCGGCTTATTTTGGATTGTAGAAGGTCGGTTTTTGGCTTGATTTTAATGAAATTTGCAATTTGGAAAAATCTGTGTTATAATATTGACAGATACAAAAAGAAGTGTTACAATACTGTAACATAAATGTAATAAAATAGTCATTGACACAAATGAGTAATAATAGTATTATATAAAAAACGAGCAAGGGGCGAGCCCTTACTCATCGGTTGTTTTATTGGATTGGTTGATATTAGCGTCCGCTGGGCTTATATCAACTTTTTCTTTGCTTAATTTGAACTGATATCTAAGGATACCAATTATACCTGCCAGCACAGATAAACAAAGAATTACAAATCCAATTCCTATGTATTTCTGCATAGGTTATCCCCCTTTCTTTCGTAGTTGCACCAAACAATCCGTTGAAAGTTAGGTGCACGGATTAATAGTTGAACTGCTAGAAATAGTAATTAAACTACTAATCTATGCACCCAACTTTGAAAGGGTTTAACAACTTAACACATACTATATCAAAAATCTAATATGATGTCAATATAAAAATTGACAAAAAATAACAGCGACACTCGACACCTTTCGACACACTAAATCTACATAATATGTTATAATATACGTAGAGGTGATGTAATATGAAAGAAGCATATATAAAATCTCTACGAATGATAAAAATATTAAATATAAAAAACAAGAAAGAGTATAACAGATACAAGAATTATTATCAAGTATTAAGCATAGAAAGTTTAAAATGGATCAGTGGAATAAAGAATTTTAAAAGAATAATTGAGCTTGCAGAAGAAGTCTGAATAGGCTTCTTTTTTTGTAAAAGTTTCCCAAAAGAAACCAAATCCGATGTATTATTTTTAAAAATAAGAACATACTAAAGATGAGGTAAAAATGAGAATAGAAATATTAGTGAGAGAGGTAAGAAAGAAACAGAATATAAAGTTTGAAACATTAGCAAGAAAAGCTAATATTTCTAAAGGGACATTAAGCAAAATAGAAAGACAAGAAGTAGAGCCTAGATTATCAACAATGATACTAATATCAATAGCATTGAAAGTAGAACTAAAAGAATTATATAAAATACACTTTTAATTATATGAAAGTGTATTTTGTTTTTTTTATAAAAATAAATAGCAGTTTCACATAATAGTTTCTCAAATGAAACTTAACAAAAGATATCTTCCATTCAGAAGCTACTAAATAAAAATGGAGGAATATTTGAAATGAAAAAATACAGTAAAAAATTTAAAAAATTATTAATTAAAATTTGTAAAGATTTAAAGATAGACAACGGAAAAAAGGAAGTAAAAGATTATTTAAAAAATACAAATATATGTTTTTAAAAATTTCCCGATTTTTTCCCGACTGAGTTTTGAATAACTTAAAATAATCAAAAAGAAGTTTTTAATCAAAAACCAGTAATGCCATTGAGTTGACAAGATTTAAAAAATATAAAAAGGACACAAAACCTTTCACATCTTCGCTACCAAA